>NZ_VWWG01000054.1:0-42012 GCF_011753085.1 Burkholderia sp. Tr-862 | reverse complement strand
GAAGATCAGCTCGCTTCCATCAAGCGCCCACACTTATCGGCTGTTAATTTTTAAAGAGCATTTCTGCGAGAAACCTTCTGTTTCTCAGCAGCGCTGCGTTTTCAGCAGCAGAGAAGCGAGATTATGAGGTGTTTTTTTCAACTCGTCAACAACTTATTTAACTAATTCGTTGCGACGGTTGGGATTCAACTCAATGTGCGCCGAGATCGCTAAAACCAATCTTAATAGCACCGCTTCCCTTCTTTCTCCCCGCGCTGCGTTTCCGTTAGCGCGAAAGAGGCGTGATTCTATGCACCCGCCCCGGTCTCTGCAACCCCTTTGTGAAAATTTTTTTACAAGCGGTGCCGAGGAGCCGTTGACCCGTCCACCAATACTCATAGAAGCGACTCGGCAGAAGCTGCCTCGGTAGCCCGCGAACAGCCCTGCCGCATCGAACGCAACCCTCCGTCGCTCACCGCCCCACCATCGCCCTCACCACCCAATCCCTCCGGATCAAGCCGTGATACAGCGCAGCCGCAAAGTGCGCGACGAACGTAGCGAAGAACAGATAAGCCAGCAGTCGGTGCGCGACCCGGAGCCAGGCAAACGCCACCGGATCCGCCGAAACCAGCGCCGGCAACTGCACACCGCCGCCCAGCGTCACCGGATACCCGCCAGCCGACAGCATCGCCCAGCCGATCAGCGGCATCGCAACCATCAGCGCATACAGCACGAGATGCGACCCATGCGCGGCCACCTTCTGCCAGACGGGCAGATCCGCGGGCAACGCCGGCGGCTTCGACACGAAACGCACCACGATCCGCACACAAACCAGTACCAGCACCGCAACCCCCAGCGGCTTATGCAAGGCCACCAGGAAATCATGCCGCTCGGAAGCGGACGCCACCATCCCCACCCCGATAAACAGCATCGTGAGAATCATCGCGGCCATCACCCAATGCAGCACCCTCGCCGGCAAGCTAAACGTCTTAGTCGCCTTCATCACCGTCCCTCCGCACTCAACCGCGCTGCACCGGCTACGCCGGCCTCTTCACTCGTCCTGCGCAGATACGAATCCGCATACGCCGCCGACCGCGCCGCCAGCAACGGATCCCCCGATACCTGAATCCCCTGCGGCAACACCGTCGGGTCGTAATTCACATCGCGGCACGGCCCGCCGTCCTGCGGCTCCACGCGATCGAGCACGAGCGTGCCCGCGTCGATCGTCGTGCGCTGCGCGGGCCAGACCTTCGTCGCGTCGTCCACCGGATCGCCGGGCTCCGCCAGCGTGACCAGCAGCTTCCACTTCTGCGCACCGTCCGCGATGCGACGCGTCAGGTCCTGCTGCAATACATTCGGATCCGCGGCCGTCGCGACATCCCCGGCGCCGGCCGTCTGCTCCGGCACGACGCGCCACCGCACCGCCTGGCGCTTGCCCGCTGCGTCGACGAAGTAGAACGCGTTCAGCCCGTAATAACTTTCGGTGACGTAGCTCGCGCTCGGCTTCGCACCCTTCACCCACTCGCGGAATGCAGCCGTTTCCGGATGCGCGCCGAAAAACGCCTTCACCTTCGCCGGATCGGGCTTGCCGGTGGCCGGATCCGGCCGGGTCGCGAGCAACTGCGCGTAGAACGCCTTCGGCGTGGCCACCGGAAACACCGGCATCGCGTTCATTCCGGTCCGCCATTGCTGGCCGTCCGGCGCGGTGAGTTTCAGCGCGAGGCTGCGGATCGGCACGCTGCTGTCGGGCGCATACGGATTCCCGCCCGGCAGCGCGAACCGCCCGACCACCGGCGTGCGCATCGCCTTGAAGAACGGCGCGACCGAATACGCGCTGGCGGCGCCATTGCTTTCGAAGTAACCGGTCACGCACACGCCCTTCGCGTGATTGCGCCGGAAACCCGGATGCGCGCCGCCGCCAGCCGTCTGCAGCGCGTCGACGATTCGGTGCGGGGTCAGCCGCGTCGGCGCGAGCCAACCGCCGACATACCCGAACGCCACGGTCACGCCGGCCACCGCGCCGCCGATCACGGCCCAGCGCCACCACCCGCGCCCGGGTTCGCGCGGCGGCGAAGAAGAGGAAGATTGCTTCATGGATGCACTCCCGATCGTCAGATCATTGTCGAACAGGCATAGGACGCCGCACGCGCCGCTTTATTCCATGAAGAAATTTTTCGTATGCTGACGGAATAAGCGGCGCCGACCGGCGTCCTACGCGGAATCTCCACGCTTATCGGCTAGCGCCCCGGCCATGCCCCCAAACGCCCCCGACGACGACGCGTTGCGCGAACTCATCCCCAGGCTGCGACGCTTCGCACTCTGGCTGGCCCGCGACGTTCATGCGGCAGACGATCTCGTCCAGTCGACGCTCGAGCGCGCGCTGTCGCGCTGGACGAGCCGCCGCGACGACGCGTCGCTGCGCAGCTGGCTCTTCACGATCCTTTACCGGCAGTTTCTCGACGGTAAACGCAGCGCGAAGCGTTACGCGTGGCTGCTCGGCCGCATTAGCAACGACGACGAGCTGCACTGGCCGTCGGCCGAACGCGAGGTGGCCGCGCGTGCGACGCTCGAAGCGTTCGGCCGCCTGTCCGACGAGCAGCGCAGCCTGCTGCTGCTCGTCGCGGTCGAGGGCTTCACGTATCAGGAAGTCGCCGACCTGCTCGACGTGCCCATCGGCACCGTGATGTCGCGACTCTCCCGCGCGCGCCAGGCGCTGCGCCAGCTCAGCGACGGCGAGCTTCCCGCTCCTTCTCTCCGGTTGATGAAATGAACAACCTCCGTCCCGACGAACACGATCTCCAGGCCTATGTCGACGGCCAGCTCGACGACGATGCGCGTGCCGCGGTCGAGCGATATCTCGCGCTGCATCCGGAGAGTGCGGAACAGGTGAAGCGCTGGCAGCAGGATGCGCAGCGGTTGCGGGCCGCGCTCGAGAGTGTGCGAATGCCGGGTGAGAATCCTGAACTCGATCCGGCGGCGATTCGTGCGCGGCGTGCGGAGCGCTCGCGGATGCGGTTCGCGATGGCGGCTTCGTTCGTGTTCTGTATCGGGCTGGGGACGTTCGGCGGGTGGCAGGCGCGCGGGTGGAACGCGGCGCCGCCGATCGCGCCGATGAGCGATGCGCTCGAGGCTTACCGGATGATGGTCGTCGATCAGGTCGCGAAGGTGGATTTCCGGCCGACGAGTGCGGGCGATTTGCAGGGGTGGCTCACCAGACGCGTGGGCGCTTCGGCGAAGCTGCCGGATTTGAGTGCGGCCGGGTTCAAGCCGGTTGGCGGGCGGTTGTTTACGACGGACAGCGGGGCCACGGCCGCGATGGTGCTCTATGAGGACAATGCCGGACGGACGCTCAGCTTCTATCTCCGGCCAGCGGAATCGAAACATCGGCTGCTGCCGGCCGGGCAACGCGTGGATGGGTCGTTGCTGGCGCGGTATGGGTCGGTGAATGGGATTAACTTCGCGGTGGTGGGGCCGGCGGTCAATCTCGGCGAACAAGCCGTTGTGCGGGCGCTTGATCAGCAGATTTGAGCGAGACTATGCGGGGCCCGTTGGTCGCCGTGACGCGCGGCCCGTAGTCCGGCCGGGGCGGCTCAACCAGGCCGAAAGCGCTCACTCTCACCGTTCGGGTCCACAGCGTTTGGATTCGCCTTCGTGATGGTTATCCACACCGCGAATCTCATCTCGATGCGTTCGTGAATGGGCGCGCCCTCTTTGGTTCCGGTATCACAGGGTTTGGCGTCGTTTCGGCGCAGGATATCCACATCGGCCGCAACGGCTCGGCATGCCGTCGCTTGTCGAATCGCTCACCTTTGGGGTGCACAGCATTTCCAGTGACTTTGGGAGGCGATATCCACACCGCCCTCACCGAGTCAATGCACAGGGTTTCGATTTGGTTGCGTTCAGGTTGTTCACATGCGCGGAGCGCTTCGTGGGCCAGACCGGCAGCGTCGCGGCATCGAGCTCGACGGGGCACCGGTCGATCATCCCGAAATTCGGTTTGATCATCCCTCCCCCCGAGACATCCTGTTCAACTACCCTTCTTTCTGCACGGCCATTAATTCCCTCAGGCACTCAACACACGTTGCGGTCAGCAATCCGATGGCTGCGTCCATCGACTCGTCGTCGTTGAAGCGGTAGAAGCTGCCTCCCGCGTACTTGCCGCCCAGCGCAAGCATTTTCGTCTCTTCGGATTCGAGCATGTAGCCGGGATACTCGATTTCGTCGCGCAACAGGGTCAACGGCACAATCCGACGGCTGCCACTCCAGCGGCTGCGATCCCCGACGAGATCGGACACCGCTTGTGTCACAAGCTCACCGCCAACATATCCGTGAGACGGGCAATTTATCAGCGGCATCTCGTCACCTGTTGGCTTCCTCTTCGTACACCAAGAAGTACTGTGATTCGTCCGGCATGATGCCGTCCCTGTATCGCGTGTCTTCCCACAACAAACGCCAATGTGTGGGTCTCAGCGTTACGTCGAACGTATCGACGTCCATGTCCGCAAAACTGGGGGCGACCACTTCCGCGACGAAATAATTGAAGCATCCTCTATTCCGGAACACGCGACCGCCGAACGGCACGACGCCCAGCAACTTCGATTGCTCGACGGCAACGGGCTCCCAGATTCCGTCGCAAGGCACTTTCTCGCCGGACTTGATCACCGGGCCGACTGGTTCCGGCACCTCGGGCAGGTTCTCGGGAAACACCGGATACGGAAGCGTGTAGAACCCTTGGTCGTATGCATTCGGGGACAACAGCAGCCCTACCGAGCGTAATTGTGCGAGGTCGGTATGTCCCGGCTCGAACGGCGCATGCTCCATCTGATATTCCGATGCATGCAGCAACTGAGCCAGCGTATCGACCTTCGGCGGATACGGAGCGGCCTGCGCACCGCGATCCCAGTAATCCGGATGAGGGAAGAAATACGCATTCAAATGGTTATACCGATCGACCGCGTATTGCAGCGGCTCACCGCGCTGCCAGACGAATCGGTGCCCTCGGGCCAGCTCGGACAATCCTCGTTCATAGGCCGCAAGGATTTCGAAGATGATCGGCAAATTGTCTGCGGGCATGGGCTCCGGATCACCTTCGGGACAGGTCTTCACCGCGTTCTCGTATTCATTCGCGAAGATTGCAAACGCATCTCGCTTGCGCTTCCACAGCGAATAACTGGTCAGGCGTTGAAGCACCCAAAAAATCCTGCGCCGGGTCGTGTCATCCGTCATGTCGTATTGCTTGATCGTGTTCCTCATCTCTGGCCGTCGTAATTGGCTGCCGATCGTGTCGTCGCGCTCACTTTTCTATTGGTCGTCTTGGTCTGGATTCGTCACTCACCACGAAACCGCATCTCCAAACTCAAGTCCCCTTGCCGGGGATCGTAGCGAAACTCCGTCACGCCCCATGAACACGGCTCGAGTCGCGCCTCTGTGGGATGCGGGCTCACCACAGCCAGTCCCGACGCCTTCGCGATCGACCGTACGATCTTCGACTCTGTGATGCTCGCGTCGAGGAAGCGAATCGTATCGAACAGGATCGTCACGCTCGTCAGACGCGCTTCGACCATGTCGATCAAGCATTCGCCCCCATGTCCACCGAAGGTGGTCTTCTGCGATATGCGATAACGCACCGCACCGTTCTCCAACGCCTGCACCGGCGAACACAAGCGCCAGACGTCTTCGCTCAATCGCCCGTCGCCACCGACCTCGATACGCACGCGGTCGGCGTGAACCACGCCGCTTTGCCAGTCAACCCGGATCGCCAATGTCATGTCGACAACTCGTCGCATCGTGAATGCCGGCGATTCTACAGACCTGACCGTTCGCACATTGACCGCAGGCCTCACAGCCCGCCGATTTGTTTGTCTGCTTGCTGCACGCAGTGCATGGTCTGCCCGGATCACAGTCGCCGGACTGTGCTTATCCAATGGTGTTAACAGAGTTCGTATACATACGTAGTGATAGTTAACAAGCCCGCGGCCTCACAGTGGATAACCCCCGTAACGCACTGAATTTCCAGCGCAAAGCAGAATGCATAACCACGGGCAATGCACACTCAAAGCTCTGTGCAGCACAGAACAACTTTTCGCCGATTCACAGCCGCGCCGACATATCCTCAATTGTTCCACTGTGAATCCAGAGGCTTGCCGGATGGTTATCCAGAGAGAGCTGTGGATAAGTTGAGCCGAAATTCCGCCCTCTATCGAACCACAGCGATCAGGTACAGGCCGCCGAGGATCATCGCGACGCCGCCCCATTGCGCATATGACACGCGCTCGCTGAAGAACACGATCCCGGCCAGAAAGACGAGCACGAACGTGAGTGCGGTAAACGGATAGACGACCGTGAGCCCGGCCTTGCTCAACGCGAAGATCCAGAGCACCGTGCCCGCGCCGTAGCAGAGCAACCCGAGCGCGACCCACGCATTGATGAATTCAGCTAACGCGTGGCGTCCGTCGGCGCCGAGCTTGAACGCGATCTGACCGGTTGCCGCGAGGAATACGCCAGCCAGAATGAGAACGTAGACGGAGAGTTTCACCTGTCTCCCTCGTTGCGCTTCAATCGGTTTGCGACCATGCGGCTCTTCAGGATGGCGACGCCGGTCTTCGCGCGTACCGGCAGCCAGCGCAGCACGAACTTGCGTGCCTTGTAGCCGGGCGGCGATACGTCCGGTACGCTCGAGCGGCGGTCGATGCGGTGTTGTTTGATGGCGTCCGGCAGCCGTTCCACTTCGTCGGCAGCAACGAAAAAGAGCAGGTTGTAGCGGTACCACGGCTCGATACGCGTATCCGCCGCAATCAGCGGCCGTACGAAATCGAACAGCTGGTAGCCGTGGCGCGCGAACAGGTCGCGCCAGAATTCGTAGCGCTGCTCGTTGATGTGGTTTTCGCCGCCCTGGCCGGGCACGGCGGCAGAAAACAGCACGTGTTTGCCATGCCGGACGAGATTGTCGACGAGTACCTCGCTGGATGCCTTCGGTACGTGCTCGCCGACTTCAAGGCACTGCACGAGATCGAACGCTCGCCCGAGATCGAAGCGCTTCGAAATATCGGCCGGCACGAAGCGGGCGGGGTCGAACATCAGCACCGAACGATCCACGTAGTCGCCGTCGATGCCGGTGAAGTCCTGCACGCCGAACTCGCGATGCACACTGAGCCATGCGCCGGCGCCGCAACCGACGTCGAGGATGCTCGCAGGCCTCAGCACTGCATTGACGCCTGGCAGTACGCCGCGCGCGGACCGTACCGATCCTTCGCGCTGATACCGGTAGAACGTCTCGTCATACGGCCGCGGCGCGTCGTCCGCTATGAATCCAGGTGGCATCGCAATCTCCCGATGGCGCGATCGGTGCATGTCGCGTGGCGCGACGCACCTCATGTGACGGCAGTGCAATCAATCGCTCCGACAAGCCTGCTTTTCATACACCGACCATTCGCCCGCTGTCTTCACGCGCACGACGCGACAGTCCGGATTGGCGAAAAACGCGTCCGGCAGCGGTGTCTCGGCGCGGACGAAAAAATACCGGTACAAGCGTCCCTGGTGCCGCTGCCAGTTGAAGTGCCGGTATAGCGGCAACGGCGAGACGTCGGACGGCCCGACGCCGGGCAACTGGTCGAGCCGAAAACGGACGATCTGCGGTGGGAACCGCGCGGCATTGAAATCGACGAATCCGCGATGCTCGGCCTGATACCAGACCGCAAAGTTCTCGTAGACAAACGGGTTGTCCGCGGCCACGCTCGCCCGGTCGACGATGATCCCGAGGCCGCGCTGCGCCGGTTCGATCGCGTTGGCGACCACGTCGAAATCAGCGCTCTCCTCGGCGAAGCGCACCACACGCACGCCTTGCTGCGCGACGAAGCCGGCGCAGATCCCGGCAAGGATCAGCTGCGTCATCAGCACGAGCCACGGCGTACCCGCTCGACCCGATTCGGCCTGCACGGGCGCCCGAAACATCAATGCATAGAACGGCAACAGGAACAGCGCGAAGCGCGGAAACAGGAAGAACGTGTTGATCGCGAACAGCGGCACACCGAACCAGACGATGGTCACAACGAGCGCCGGTACATAGGCGGCGACGTGTCGGTTTGCCTTCGACGCCATCAGGAACGGTGCGGCGACGATCAGCAGAAAGGCCAGCAATAAGCCGTTGTCGGGGGTAATACCCCACGGATAGAACACGGCGGCAAGTATTCGGGCCAGTGGATTGATGGTCCAGATCACGGTGAACGGATACATCGGCGCCAGATCGACGTCACGATGCAACAGCGTGTACAGCACCGTGACAAGCGCGAGCACCGCATACGGCCACGCGGCGAGCAGTGCGCGCGAAAACGTGCGGGGCCGGCGCACGAGCAGGAACAATCCGCCGATCGCGTTCGCGAACACGAAGATTAGCCCGTGCGAAAAAAACAGCGCAAGATTCACGAGCGCCAGCACGGCGCCGCGGCGAAAGGTTGGCTGCTCGGCATAGTCGAGCGCGAGCGCGAGGAAGACCATCGCGACCGGCGTGGCGACCAGGTACGAATAGAGGCCGAATTCATACGCGAAGCCGAAGAACCCGGGCACGCACAGCCAGTCGAGGCGCGGGTCCGTACCGAGACGCCGACGCAGCGCGACGTACGCGGCGACGAAACCGTAGAACGACAGCGTCAGCATGACCTTGAATGCGGCAGTGACAGGCATCACGAACGACAGTGCGGCCGCCGTGCCATAGCCGAGCAGGTAGGGCGTAAACAGATTGATCCGCAGCAATGGCGCCCACGGCGACTGGCCGCGCAGCATGTCGTGCAGCGTGGCGACCTGCGCCGCATGCTGCGGAAGATCGACCATCGGCGGATGCGGCGCGAGCCAGAACAGCAGACCGGCCGCCGCGACCGTCGCAACGAACAATGCGCGCAACGCGCGATCGGCCGCGCGATATGGCCACGCGCGCGGCAGGCGGCCGCTTACCGTGCTGTCATCCATTGCACGAGCCCCCGCGTGAGACCGCCGCCGCCGGCCGCGTGCCGGATCGTTGCGCTACAGGACCGATTGCCCGTCATAGCGTCTTCTCGACGATGAAGCGCGGGCGTTGCTTCGTCTCCGAATAGATCTTCGCGACATAGCCGCCGATCACGCCGAGGAACAGCAACTGCAGGCCGCCGAGAAAGTACATCGGGATCACGGTGGACGCCCAGCCGGGCACCGAGCGGTCGGTAAACAGCCGGATCGACAGCGCCCAGATGCCGCACAGGGTCGAGGCCAGCGCGAGCAGGGCGCCAACGTACGCGCTCCATTGCAGCGGCTTCGTCGAAAACGACGCGACGCCATCCGACGCGAGCAAGATCATCCTCGCCAACGGATATTTGCTCTCGCCGGCGAAGCGCGGTTGCCGGTCGTAGTGGACGATCGCGGTACGGAAGCCCAGCAACGGCACGATGCCGCGCAGGAACAGATTGACCTCGCGGAAGCCGCGCAACTCTTCGATCGCCCGGCGGCTCATCAGGCGGAAGTCCGCGTGATCCGGCAAGATGTCGACGCCGAAGCGGCGCAGCAGCCGGTAGTAGCCGCGCGCGCTGACGCGCTTGAAGAAGCCATCGCTGTCGCGCCGCTGTCGCACGCCGAATACGATCTCGGCACCGGAGTGGTATTCGCCCAGCATGCGCGGGATTGCGTCGAGGTCGTCCTGAAGATCGGCGTCGAGACTGATCAGCACGTCGCCGTTCACTTTCATGAGACCGGCAAGCAACGCGTTCTGGTGCCCGTGGTTGCGCGACAGCTTGAGGCCATGGATACGCGGATCGGCGGCATGGAAGCCTTCGATGAGCGACCAGGTCCGGTCGTGCGAACCGTCGTCGACGAACGTCACACCGCTTGCGCCGTCAATGATGCCGTCGCGGCTAAGCCGGTCAAGCAGGATCGTGAGCCGGCGTACGGTCTCCGGCAACACGGCTTCTTCGTTGAAGCAGGGAATCACGAGATTGAGCGCGACCATACCCACCCCGATATCGTTACGCGTACGTTGCGGTCTACGTCGTCACGAGGCGCTACTGATCCGTGCATTGTGGCGGGCGGTTCGTGCATCACGCGCGCCTGTTCCCCGTGACCGGAACGGGCCGGTTCCTGCTTTTGATTGTCGTTCGCAACCCCGGCCCAGGATTCGCGACGAATCCATTATGACGGAACGTGCTCCGACTCGGTGAGGCGTCGCAGTGAGGATGAACCCGGATGCGATTGCGGTTTGCCTCGAGCGCCGGACAATCCCCCAAAGCGTCATCCCCGATTCAAAAAATTTTCACGAAGGGGCTTGTGCTCCTCCAAAACCCTCTCTATAATTCGCGGCTTCTTAGGCTCGTAGCTCAGTTGGTTAGAGCACCACCTTGACATGGTGGGGGTCGTTGGTTCGAATCCAATCGAGCCTACCAACGAACAAAATGAAGGGGTCCGGCAGCGCGAATTGCCTACAGGCAATCCGGCTCGCCAAACATACAAACGCCACGCGGCAACCTCGCGTGGCGTTTTTCTTTTTGCGGCCGAAACTGCGCATGCGTGTGCACGATGCATCGTGCAATCCACGCGCTGCAAGCAGCAGGCAATCGACAAAGCAGGGCGCGGAGCAGGGCAAGCGGGCGCAGCGCGCCTACCGGCCACCGTCAATGCAGATGCTTCAATTTGTCAGGATTGCGCACGACATAGATTGCGACGATCTTCCCGTCGTCGATGTCGAGCGCGGTCGTCTGCAGCTCGCCGTCGGCCTCCAGCGTGACGAACCCCGGCAGCCCGTTGATGAACCCCGCGCGCACGAGTTTCGACGCATGCGTGGTGAACAGTTCGGCCAGATATTCGTGCACCTTCATCACGCGTTCGAAGCCGAACACCGGCTTGCCCGCGGCCGCGCGCTTGCCGCCGCCGTCCGAATGGAGGCTCACGTCTTCGGCGAGCATCGCGCCGAGCGCGCGCATGTCGCCGCTGCGGGACGCCGCGAAGAACGCCTCGGCGAGCTCGATCCCGCGCTGCTTCTCGACATGGAACCGCGGCCGCGCCTCGCGCACATGCGTGCGTGCGCGCGCGGCAAGCTGCCGGCATGCGGCCGGGTCGCGCTGGATCGTCGTCGCGATCTCGTCGAACTCGAGGCCGAACACGTCGTGCAGCAGGAACGCCGCGCGCTCCAGCGGCGACAGCCGTTCGAGCGCGAGCATCAGCGGCAGCGTGACATCCTCCTGTTCATCTTCCTCGACGACCGGCTCGGGCAGCCACGGGCCGATATAGGTCTCGCGCTGGTGCCGCGCGGACTTCAGCTGATCGAGGCACATGCGCATCACCATGCGGCGCAGGAACGCCTCGGGCACGCGCACCTCGGTGCGATCGACATCCATCCAGCGGATGAACGCCTCCTGCACCATGTCCTCGGCGTCCGCGACGGAACCGAGCATCCGGTACGCGACGCGAATCAGCGTGCGACGCAGCGGGTCGAAACTCGCCGCTGCGTCGGCCCGGTCTTCGGCACTGCCCGTGGCCGGATCGAGGCTCGTCATCAGGCCACCATCTTCGCGGCCGCGGCCTTCGCTTCGGCCGGATCGACCCACAGCCCGAAGCCGACGGCAAGCCGGTTCCAGCCGTTGATCACGTTGATCATCAGCGTGAGTTTCACCTGTTCCTCCTGGCTGAAGTGGTCGTTCAGCGCCGCATACGCGGCCTCATGCGCGCCGTGGCCCTCCGACAGCCGCGTGAGCGCGTCGGTCCAGCCGAGCGCCGCGCGTTCGCGGTCGGTGTAGCAGGGCGCTTCGCGCCAGGCGGCCAGCAGGTTGATGCGCTGCTCGGTCTCGCCTTGCTCGCGCGCCTCGACGGTGTGCATGTTAAGGCAGTTCGCACACGCGTTGATCTGCGATGCGCGGATCTTGACCAGCTCGATCAGCGTCGGCTCGAGGCTCCCGGCAGCAGCGACCGACACGGTCATCCAGTTCTTCATCAGCGCGGGGGCGGCGGCAAACGGATTGAGTTTTGCAGTCATGGTTCCTTCTCCTTTCGTGTGGGTTCCGGTGATATGACGAGCGAGCACCCCGCGCGTGTGACATCGACGCAAAAAAATTTTCAAAGGCCGGGAAGCAGGTGGCGTCGAACGTGATGCCGATGCCCGCGACACCCGCGCGCGGATCGGCATCCGACATCGCCCGCATGACACCGTTTCTCCGGCGAAGCCGCGCCATCCACCTTTCATCAGCGCCGCGCGGCTGTCATGAGGCGTCGGTAGCGCGCACGCGCAGGCATGCGCATTGCGATCGGGTTGCCGAGCCCCCGCCATGATGGGCGTCGACGGTTCGTCATGCCGCCGAGCCGGACGGGGTGAATACTTTCATTTGTCTTTCGCCTTTGTTTCACCCGAAATCCGATTCGCGACGTTCACATTTCTGGCCCATACTGTTCTGCACGGGCAGAAGAAGTGATGCCGCATCAGCGGCCCGGCGCGCGCGCCGGCTGCCCGACGACGCAGCACCGAAGGTCGCACGTCAGCCGCGCGCATTCGAGCGCAAGGCTTTCCTTTTTCCGGCAACGCAACGCAGCGAATCGCGACGTGAACGGTAAACCGATGAGCCTCCTTGCATCCCAGCTTCAGCGCCGTTACCAGGACGTGCGCACCCATAGCATCGCGTTGACCGCGACGCTATCCGCCGAAGACCAGGCCGTGCAGTCGATGCCCGACGCGAGTCCGGTGAAATGGCATCTCGCGCATACGACCTGGTTCTTCGAAACCGTCGTGCTGATGCGCCGCGTGCCCGGCTACGCGCCGTTCGACGCAGCCTTCCAGTTCCTCTTCAATTCCTATTACGAAGCGCTTGGCCCGCGCCATCCGCGGCCGCAGCGCGGGCTGCTCACGCGTCCGTCGCTCGATGACGTGCATGCGTACCGGCAGTACGTCGACGAAGCGATGTTGCGCGCGCTCGATGATGCCGATCCGGCCTTGCTCGCCGCGATCGCACCCGAGATCGAACTTGGCCTGCATCACGAACAGCAGCATCAGGAGCTGATCGTCACAGACATGCTGCATGCGTTCTCGTGCAACCCGCTCAAGCCTGCATTCCGGCCGCGCAACGGCGCCGCCACGCACGCCGCGCTGGCCGCGGGCGACGCCGGCCCATTGCGCTGGCTGCATCAGCCGGGCGGACTCGTCGAGATCGGCCACGACGGCGACGCGTTCTCGTTTGACAACGAACGGCCGCGCCATACCGCGCTCGTGCGACCGTGCGAGATCGCGAACCGTCTTGTGACGAACGCGGAATTCGCGGCCTTCATCGCTGGCGGCGGCTACGAACGCCCCGAATACTGGCTGTCCGACGGCTGGGCAACGGTGCAGCGGGAAGGGTGGTCGGCGCCCCCGTACTGGATTCCCGACGACGACGGCGATGCAAAGACCGTACATGCATGGCGCGCGTTCGGCCTGCATGGCGTGGAGCCGCTCGCGCCCGATGCGCCCGTGTGTCATGTGAGCTTTTACGAAGCGGCCGCCTACGCGGAATGGGCCGGCGCACGCCTGCCGACGGAGTTCGAATGGGAAGCCGCGTTCGGCATGGACGGCATGCAGCAGATGCTCGGGCACGTGTGGCAGTGGACGCGTTCGTCCTACGAGCCGTATCCGGGCTTTCGGCCGCTCGCCGGGGTGGCTGCCGAATACAACGGCAAGTTCATGGTCGGCCAGCAGGTTCTGCGTGGCAGCAGCATCGCGACGCCGCCGGGGCATGAACGGCCGACGTACCGCAATTTCTTTCCGCCGGCCGCGCGCTGGCAATTCACGGGAGTGCGACTTGCGCGAGACGTCTGACCGGACGGCCACGAGCGGTGGCCTGCAACCCGCCCGCGATTCGCGGCCGAGCGCGTTCGAGCGCGACCTGATCGACGGACTGTCGCGCACGCCGCGCAGCATTTCGCCGAAATACTTCTACGATGCGGCCGGCTCCGCGCTGTTCGACCGCATCTGCGAACTGCCCGAGTACTACCCGACGCGTACCGAGCTCGGCATCCTGCGCGACCGCGCGGCGGAGATCGTGCGGCGCGTCGGCCCGCATGCGGATATCGTCGAATTTGGCGCGGGCTCGCTCGAGAAGATCCGCGTGCTGCTCGATGCATGCGCGGACAACTACGCGAACGCGCCGGCGCGCTATGTGCCGATCGACATCTCGGCCGACTACCTGCACGGCGCCGCGGCGCGGCTGCGTGCCGCGTATCCGTGGCTCGATGTCGCGCCGATCGCGGCCGACTACACGAAGGCCGAACAACTGGCCGAACTGACCGAAACGCCGCGCCGTCGCATCGGCTTCTTCCCCGGCTCGACGATCGGCAACTTCTCGCCGGAGGAAGCCGACGCGTTCCTGCGCGACGCCGCGCGGCTGTTGCGCGGCGGCGGCCTGCTGGTCGGCGCGGATCTCGTGAAGGACGAGCGCACGCTGCACGACGCGTACAACGACGCGCAGGGCGTGACCGCGCAGTTCAACCTGAATCTCCTCGCCCGCGCGAATGCGGAACTCGGCGCGGACTTCGATCTCGACGCGTTCTCGCACTGCGCGTTCTACGATCGCGAGCGGCAGCGCATCGAGATGCATCTCGTCAGCGATATCGCGCAGACGGTGCATGTGCGCGGCCATGCGTTCCGCTTCGACGCCGGCGAGCGCATCCACACGGAGAACTCGCACAAGTTCACGATCGACGGCTTCCACGCGATCGCACGGCGTGCGGGCTTCGAGCCCGACACAGTGTGGACCGACGCGGACAGCCTGTTCAGCGTGCACTGGCTGCGCAGCGTCGACGATATCCGCGCTTGACGTCGTTGGGTTGTTGAGTCGTTGCGGACCGCTCGCACGGCGTGCGGTTCGCGTGCTGCCCGCGTCGCCGGCACGCGAACCGGCAAAAATTCCCGCCTTTATCGATTCGACGCGCGTTTGCAACGGCGTGTCGAATCACTCGTCATCCTTGTCCCGTAAGGCTCTGCGGCCACCCGTAAACGTCCGTTACCGCTCTCGCAGACCGGTTTCACCTGTGTCGGCGCAGGGTGCCTAGACTTCGAACCGTATTCACATGAAGCACGACACGTGCAGGGAGTCGCGAGATGAGCAAGAAACTTATTCTCGGTGCAGTTCTCGGTGTAGCGGCGCTGGCAGCTTCGGGCGTCGCATCGGCCCACGTCGACCTGTCGGTCGGCATCGGCGTGCCGGGCGTCTACGCGGCGCCGGAGCCGGTCTATGTGGCGCCGCCTCCGCCCGTCATGTACGCGCCGGTGGGTTACCGTGACGACGACTGGCGTGCGCGCGAATGGCGCGAACACGAATGGCGCCGCCGTGAATGGCGCGAGCACGAGTGGCGTGAGCGCCGCTGGCATGACCGCGACGGCTGGCGCGGCGGCTGGAACTGAACCCGGCGACCGGGTTCACGAGAACCCTGATCACGACGACACGGTGAGCGTGATCGCACGACGCCTATT
Organism: Burkholderia sp. Tr-862; assembly: GCF_011753085.1. Lineage (NCBI taxonomy): Bacteria > Pseudomonadati > Pseudomonadota > Betaproteobacteria > Burkholderiales > Burkholderiaceae > Burkholderia > Burkholderia sp. Tr-862. The sequence continues at coordinate 26,588 of NZ_VWWG01000054.1, read as the reverse complement.
TCCCTGACGGCCGGCCGCGTGGTTCGCCCATGCGGCCGGCCGCCGGCCATTTGATCTGACGAATGTGCGCTGCGCGCACCCACCGTTACGATCATTTACAACGTCGAGCAGCACGGAAACCGCGCGTTCGTAGAATGCAATCACTCGAACGCGCTCCAGGGAGCCAACAATGAAAACCCAACGATATCTGTCCGTACTGGCAGCCGCGCTGCTCGCACTCGGTGCCGTTTCCGCGAATGCGGCGGCCGGCGGCAATGGTGGTGGTGGCGGCAACGGCGGTGGTCATGGCGCAGGCGGCTCCGGCGGCAACGCGGGCGGCATGTCCGGCGGCCACATGAGCGGCCAAGCGCTCAGCAACTCGAACGGCTTCCGCGCGGGCGACCGCGACAAGGGCCTCGCGCGAGCAGCCGATCGCTCCGACACGATCGCCGATCGTGCGGGTACGCAGCCGGGCCACGGTCATGGGCAAACGCATGGCCATGCCGCGCATGCATCGACGTCCACGCATCACGCGCATCGCAAGGCGTTCGGCCACACGCTGTAAGCGCAACGCCACATGACAAGGAAGGGCGCTTCGGCGCCCTTTTTTCATGCCGGCTGGGCTAGGAACCGTCGTGCGCCGGCATCGCATCGACCCCGATTTGCAACCAGCCGTAACCACGCGCACCAACGCGCGAGGATACAGATCGCTTTCATGCGAATGACAGGCGGATTAGCCCCCGCAAGAGAAGAGCATCGCAGCGGCGTCGCGGCCCGGCCCATGAAAAAAGGGCGGCTCATCGCCGCCCTTCGTTTCAGCGTCCCGCGCCCGCCAGCGGCGCGACGGTTGCAGCCGGCTCGAACAATGCATCCGCCTGCCTGACGCGCACGAATCGCGCGGCATCTTCCCCGTCCACCAGCGCACGGAAATGCGCTTCACCGCACGCGAGCTTCGCGCGCTCGTGCTCGCTCGTCACGTCGCCATCGGCATTCGGCGTATCGACGACGAAATACAGCCGCTCGCCGCCATCCTGCTCCGCGAGCACCGCCCAGTCCGGGTGATAGCTGCCGAGCGGCGTCGGCACGCGGAACCACGCGGGCAGCTTCGCGTACAGCTTCACGCCGTCGTGCGCTTCCAGTGCATCGGCGAATGCACGCTCCGCGTCGGTCTCGCACACGACGGCCTCGTGGATCGACTTGCGCGCATCGGGACGCAGGTTGCGCAGATAACCGGTCAGCGCCTCGCTCTCGAACGATTCGAGCGCATGCACGTTGCGTTCGCCGAGCCTGCGGTACGCGATGCCCGCGACCAGCGCGAGCCGCTTGCAGCGGTTGATCGCATCGGCGGCCAGCGCGATGAACTGCTGCGGATTCACGCGGAAATCGTCGAGCCGGCCGCTGTCGGCCAGGATCGTCGCGAGCGAGCGGCGCGTGAGCTGCGTGCGGTCCTGCAGCTCGGTGAGCAGGTCGGGCAGCGGCAGCTCGCCCTCGTCGATCAGCACCGTGCCCGCGCCGGCCACCTCGACCGCCTCGATGCCGGCCTTGCCGATGTCGATCTCGGCCTTGCGCCACTGCAGCCGGGCGCGCGCGATGTCCGGCGCGTCGCGCAGCGCGGCCGTGCAGTCGCGCACGAGCTTCGCGTTGTCGAACGCGACGCTGTACACGGTGCGGTGGCGGATACGGTCCCACAGTGCGCGGAAGTCGTCGCCGAACACGACGGCCTTGCCCGACGCGTCGCGGCGCAACGCGATCGCGCGCCGCTCGTCCGCATTGCGGACGGCGAAGCGGCCCGACAGCTTGCGCAGCGTCGCAACGATCGGCGCGCGCAGCGTCTCGAACGCTTGGGGCAGCACGAGCGCGCTCTGGCGCAGCGCATCCTTGAGCCGATCGAGCACCTTGCCCTGCGCGTCGACGTAGCCCTGTTCGTGCAGATGCGCCCACAGTACGCGCGACAGCTCGATGCCGAGCGCATGCGCGGGCCCGTCGCCTTCCTGCACCGGCAGCGCCGCGAACTGGTGTTCCTCGACGATCCCGAAGCGGATGCCCGTATCGGCCTCGATTTCCTTCTGCAGGTTCTCGGCGAACGACTCGTAGCGCTCGGTCGCGATCACGGTCAGCGTGTTCACGCCCGGGTCGCGCACGCGCTCGCCGTCCTGGTCGACGGCGAGGCGCAGCCCGCGGCCGAGTGTCTGGCGACGCTCGCGTTCGGTCTGGATGTCGCGCAGCGTGCAGATCTGGAACACGTTCGGATTGTCCCAACCTTCCTTCAGCGCCGAGTGCGAGAAGATGAACTTCAGCGGCGTGTCGAACGACAGCAGCGCTTCCTTCTCGCGCATGATGAGGCCGTACGCGCGCTCCGCGTTCTCGCGTGCGGCGGCGCTGCTCTCGCTCGTGTCGGTCCAGCCGCCCTTGCGGTCGATCGAGAAGTAGCCGTTGTGCGCGCGTTCGACCTCGAGCGCGACGTCGACGCCGTCGAACAGCGCACGGTAAGCCGGCACGCGGGCCGCACGCGCATATTCCTCTTCGAAGATCAGCGCATAGTCGCCCTTCACGGGCATCCCGTTCTCGTCGTAGCGGCGATAGCGTTCGACCGAATCGACGAAGAACAGCGACAGCACCTTCACGCCGCGCTCGGCCAGCCGCAATTCCTTGTCGAGATGCTCGCGGATCGTGCGGCGGATCATCTCGCGCTGCACGGCGAGCGTGTCGATGTCGCCGAACGCCTCGCCGAGCGACAGGAACGCCTCGCCTTCCGGATGGCGCAGCTCGACGTACTCTGCGCCCTTCACCGCATGGACTTCGCCGACGCGCAACCCCGCATACAATGCGCGCTTCGTCAGGCGTTCGAGATCGTCGCCGTCGGTCGCCGATACGATCTGGCGCTTCACGCCGGCCGCGGTCGCGACGTCCAGCTCGATGCGCGCGCTGATCGCGCCGCGCCGGTTCGACACGCCGACGAGCCGCACATACGGCTTGTTGTGCGCATCCTCGACGATCGCCGACGCGATCTCGATCTGCTTGACGAGCTTGCGCTCGTACGCATCGACCGCGTCGAGCCGGTACACCATGTGATGACGGTCGACGTGCGTCGCCGAATAGCGCAGCGTGCAGAGCGGCGCCATCGCGGCGAGCGCTTCGCGCCCGCGCCCTTCGAGCCCGCCGTCGACGCTCTGCGGCTCGTCGACGATCACGATCGGCCGCGTCGCGCGGATCAGGTCGATCGGCTTCTCGCCGCCGGTCTTCTCGCTGTCCTTGTAGAGGTTGTTGATCTCCTTCTTGTTGATCGCGGCAACCGTCATCACCATGATCTGGATCGCCGCGCTCGCCGCGAAGTGGCGCACCTGGCCGAGCTTCGCGGAGTCGTACAGGAAGTAGTCGTACGGCACGCCCGCATACAGCGCGCGGAAATGGTCCTCGGTGATCGACAGCGTCTTGTGCACGCCTTCCTTGATCGCGATCGACGGCACGACGATCACGAACTTCGTGAAGCCGTAGCGGCGGTTCAGCTCGAAGATCGTGCGCAGGTACACGTAGGTCTTGCCGGTGCCGGTCTCCATCTCGACGGTGAAGTCGCGCGAGCCGGGCAGGCCGGACGGCGGCAGCCCGCCGCGCAGCTGCACGTCGGCGAGATTGCGCGCGAGCGCGTCGTCGGTCAGCGACAGCCGGTTGCCGACGCCTTGCTCCGACACCGCGAAGCCAAGCGAGCCTTGCGCGGCGGCCGTCGTGCCGGGCGCGGCGTTCGCGAGCACGCTGAAGTCGCCGCGATACGATTCCTGGCCGCGAAACAGGTCGCAGACGGCGTCGATCGCCTCGCGCTGGTAGTCGAGATCCGCTTCGAAATGCAGCCGCATCACAGGCTCCGCACGCGCTTCACGCCGTGCTGCTCGAGCAGCGCGGCGAGATTGAGCTTCGCGACGTCGTCGACGAAGCCGCTGTCGCGGAACAGGCACGTGACGTCGCGCGTCGCACCGGTCGCATCGAGCAGCTCGACGATGCCGTCCGAGAGCGGGCCCGCGTCGTCGCGCGAAATGCGCGCATCGAAGCACGCGACGATCGAGCGGCCGATCAGGTGCACGGTCTTGCCGGCGACCTGGTGATGCTCGACCGGCGTGCACAGGTCGAGGCCGAGCTTCAGCGTCAGCTCGGCGAGCAGGTCGTCCTCGCTGCGGCCGGTCTTCACGTGCTCGACGGACGCGAAGAGCGCGTGGTCGAAGTCGTCGCGGCGCGGATCCCACTCGATCACGTTGGTCGTGTCGAGCCGGTACACGCGGAAACCGAGGTCGCCATAGCTTTCCGGATAGTCGCGCGCGACCTGCTGCGCGGCGCGGCGCAGGCGTTCCTTCGTGATTTCGGCGAGCGTCGTCGGCTTCTTCAGCTTCGCGCAGAAATCGGCGGCCGCGAGCTGCGTCTTGTCGCGCCGGTCGAGCGTCTCGGGCAACTGCACGAGGATGTAGCGGCGCGCGCCGCCGTCGGTCGCGTTCACCTGCATCACCGCGTGGCCGGTCGAGCCGGAGCCCGCGAAGCAGTCGAGCACGATGTCGTCGCCGCGCGTGCACCAGCCGATCACGGCCGCCGCGAAATCGACCGGCTTCGGCTGGTCGAACGGGATGCCGAGCGTCTTCAGCAGCGCGTCGTCGGAGCCGGCGAACGGCAGCACCGACGGCACGTTCTCGTACATGTTCTCGTCGAGGTAGTAGATCCGCTGCGGCTGCGTGGTTTCATCCGGGCCGAATTCGATCTGGCCGCGCTCGATCAGCGCCTGCATCGTCGCGGGCGGATTGCGCCAGCCGCGGGCCGGCATCGCGCACGGCTTGCCGGTGACCGGGTGGATCAGCGGCGTGAAATACTCTTCGGGCGCCTTCTTCTTGTTCGGCCACGCCATCGACACGAGGCGGTACACGCGCCCGTCGGCCGACAGACGGTCGTACATCACCTCGCCGCCGGACAGGTTGGTCTGCGCCTTCATCCACGCGCGGTAGGCCTTCTGCGCGTCCTTCGCGTTGCCGCTGCGGTACACCGCGTCGTGCGCGGCGTCGAGCATGCGCTGCGCGTTGCGCTTCGGGCGCTTCAGCGGCGCCTGTTCGAGCAGCGTCTCGGCATTGCGCGCGAACAGCACCAGCGATTCGTGCTGGTACGCGACGCCGCGCGCATCGCCCTTCGGATTGCGCTTGTCCCACACGGCCACGCCGAGCTCGTTCTCCTCGCCGAAGATCTCGCGCAGCATCAGCACGAGCGCATGCACCTCGTGCTCGTCGATGTGCACGGCGATCAGCCCTTCGTCGGACAGCAGCGCGTGCGCGAGCTTCAGGCGCGGATACATCATGTTCAGCCAGTCGGTGTGGAACCGGCCGTTCGCCTCGGTATTGGTGCTGCGCTTCACGCCGCCGTCGGTCTGGCCCGTCATCGCCAGGTAGTGGCGGATGCTGTCGCTGAAGTCGTCCGGATAGACGAAATCGCTGCCGGTGTTGTACGGCGGGTCGATGTAGACGAGCTTCACCTTGCCCGCGTAGCTCTTGTGCAGCAGCTTCATCACGTCGAGGTTGTCGCCCTCGATCACGAGATGGCGCGTGTCGTCCCATGCGACGCTGTCGTCGGGGCAGGGGCGCAACGTGCCCGTCGACGGCGTGAGCGCGGCCTGGCGCGCGCTGCGCTTGCCGTGCCAGTGGAAGCCGTAGCGCTCGTCGGCGGCGCCGACGGTGCGCTCGCCGACCAGCGCCTTCAGCACGTCGACGTCGACCGACGCGCCGTCCGGGCCTTCGGTCACGAGTTCGGGGAACAGCGCCTTCAGGCGCGCGACGTTGTCGGCGGTGAAATCCGTCGACATCGCCTGCGGGCTCGCCGCATCGAGTTTCTGCATCGTTTTTTCCATCGGAGCCCGGCCGCGTGCGCCAGGACGTCGGGCGCACTCACGGCACCGGCGGCAATGGCCGCCCGGGCAAACCCGAAACGCTAGCGAGTCGGTCGGCGCAGGTCAAGCACCGATGTGATGCGATCGTGCGCGCATCGGCCGCGATCGCCCGCCCCACGGGCCGCAAGCGGCTTCGGAGCGGTTGCCGGCGGGCGTTCGGCGGTGCCTGCCGCGCGGGCTGAAAACGAGTGCCGAAAACGACGAAAAAAAGGGCACGGTCGGCGCAGTGCGCCGGCGTGCCCGCATGGAGAATCCCGGATGGAGGGTAAGGCGGGGCCAGACGGCCCCGCCCGGATGGCCGTCCCCGAGGTCAGAAGCGCGTGCGGATGCCCGACGTGAGTTCGAGCTGGTTTTTCGCGCCGAACGTCGACGCCACCGTGTAGCCGCCGTGCAGGCGCATGTAGTCGCCTGCCAGGTACACTTCGGTACGCTTGCTCAGGTGGTAGAACACCGACCCGTAGATCGTCTCCTTGAAGCCGTTGGCGACACCGTTGGTCAGGCTGAACGCGCCGAGGTTCGCGTTCGGCGTGAAGCCGTCGGCGTTGTTCGCGGCGTTCTTGATGCGCATCTGCTGGTAGCCGAGCTCGTAGTCGAGCGCGCCCTTCGGCGCGACTTTCACCGACACGGTCCACGAATCGTCGTGACGCTGGCCGAGCGAGCCCTGGTCGCCGTTGTAGCGGAAGTAGCCGGCGTTCAGGCGCACGATGCTGAACGTGTAGTTGCCGCCGACCGAGAACGTCTGGTTCCTGAAGCCGTTGTGGTTCACGTGGTTGTAGAAGCCCGACACGTTGAACGGGCCGCCGTTGTAACCGAGCGCGGCCTGATACGCGGAGCCGGTCGCGAACGAGGTCGAGTTGCTGAACTGGTAGCCGGCGCTCGCGAAGATGCCGTTGCTGAACAGCTTCTTCCACGCGAGGCCGTTGTTGTAGCGCGTGCCGGTCGGGCCGGCCGCGTAGAAAATCATCTGCTTGAAGTTGTTCGAGTTGGTCCAGCCGCCTTCCTCGGTTGTCAGCTTCGCGGTGCCGTACGCGTCGCCGTAGATCGTCGCCGCGTCGCGCGCGATCGTGTTCTGGAAGCCGGCCGTCAGCTTGCCGAAACGTTCGTCCTCGACGCCGACCCACGCGTCGCGGTCGAAGATCTGGCCTTCGTCTTCCATCTGGCCGTTCGCGACCACGAATTCGCTTTCGAGGCGGAAGATGATCTTCGTGCCGCCGCCGATGTCTTCAGCGCCTTTCAGGCCCCAGCGGCTGCCGCTGAACCACGGCTCGCCTTCGTTGCCCATCCCGATCACGTGTTTGCCGTTCGCGTCGGCGTGGGTCCGGTAGGTCGGAAAGCTCAGGTCCATCAGGCCGTAGAGCTGCACGCTCGATTGCGCATGCGCCTGGGTGCCGGCGCACAGGCCAGCCGCGGCGATGGAAAGGGCAAGGGTTTTTCGTTTCAAGATCGTCTCCTCCGAGCTGCCGAATTGAAATCTGTTCGTTGGCAGTACGTAATGTATGCCGGATGTTGCCGACCACAGCGAGAGGGCCGACGCATAGCATCGTAGAGGGTGCAATCCTTCACGCCGCTTTCCCGGAGGAAAGAATCGGATCGGTGAAAACACCGAACGCGCAATAATCGCGGATCGGGCAGACAGGCGAGCGCGAGCCCGACGGACAGCCGGCGGGCCTGCGACGCGTTTCGTGCTACGAACCGGTTTTCAGCGGCAGGGCGGTAGCCACCGTCAGTCCTGCGCGCTCTTCGCGCGCAGGATATAGCCGAGCCCGCGCAGCGTGATGATCTCGGCCGTGCTGCCCGCAAGATGCTTGCGCAGCCGGTGGATGTAGATGTCGATCGCATCGGCGCTCGGCTCGTCGTCGAGCGCGAACACGCTGTCCATCAGCCGCGCCTTCGACACCGTCTTGTTCTGCTGCAGCATCAGCGTTTCGAGGATCGCGTGCTCGCGGCGGCGCAGCGCGAGCACCGCGTCGCCGCAGCGGAATTCGCGCGTGCCGAACGCATAGACGAGATCGCCGCACACGAGCTGCGTCGTGGCGACGCCCGCCTGCCGGCGGATCAGCGCGCGGATCCGTGCAACCAGTTCGCGCGATTCGAACGGCTTCACCACGTAATCGTCGGCGCCCGCGCCGAAGCAGTCGACCTTGTCGTCGACCGAACCGTGCGCGGTCAGCATCAGCACCGGCACGTTGTCGTTGCGGCGCCGCAGCCGCGCAAGCACTTCCTTGCCGCTGATGCCGGGCAGCCGCATGTCGAGCAGCACCGCGTCGTAGCGCTCGGTCTTCAACACCGTGTCCGCGCGCTCGCCGTCGCCGACGCAGTCGACCGCGAAATCCTCGCCGCGCAGCAGGTTCACGATCCAGTGCGCGAGTTCGGCGTTGTCTTCGACCAGCAGGAGTTTCATGACGGCATCTCTTCAATCAAAGGCGGGCAGCCGCACAGTCACGACGATACCGCGATTGCCGGGCCCCGGCGCGAGCATCACGCTGCCGCCGTGCGCCTGCGCGATCTCGCGGACGATCGCCAGGCCGAGGCCCGAGCCTTCGGTGTCGGCCGCCACGCGGTAGAACCGCTTGAACACGTGCGGCCGCGCTTCGGCCGGAATGCCGGGGCCGTTGTCGACCACGTCGAGCACGACCGCGCCGCCGTCGCGCCGCGCGACGACCGTCACGCAGCCGCCCGGCTGCGTATAGCGCACCGCATTGTCGACGAGGTTCATCACCAGCGCGGTCAGCAGGCTGTCGCTGCCCGCGACGTCGAGCCGTTCGCCGAGATCGGCGCCGAGGTCGATGTCGCGCCGCTGCGCGAGCACGATCGTTTCCTCCAGCACGCTCGACACCACCGCGGCGAGATCGACGCGATGCGTGAGCAGCGTCGGCGGCGTCGCTTCCGCATGCGCGAGGAGCAGCAGCTTGTCGGTCACGTCGGCCATCTTGCGGCTGCTGCGCTGCATGCTGTCGAGCACCGACGCGAGGTCCGGATCGCCGTTGCCGCGCTGCTGCGCGTACTGGATCTGCGTGTCGAGCACCGCGATCGGGGTGCGCAGCTGGTGCGCGGCGTCGGCGATGAAGCGGCGCTGCGTGGCCGTGTGCGTATTGAGCCGCGCGATGCACTGGTTGATCGCGTCGACGATCGGCCGCAGCTCGTGCTGCAGCCGCTCCGGGCGAATCGGCTCCAGCTCCATCGGCCCGCGGTCCGCGACGTCGTCCTTCAGCTTCATCAGCGGACGCAGCTCGAGCGTGAGGCCGAGATAGACGAGCACGATCGCGAGCACCAGCATCAGCGACAGGCGCATGAGCTGCGGCCGCCAGATCGTCGCGACCATCGCGTCATATGAGCGCGTCGTCTTCGCGACGACCACCGTGACCGTCTCGACCTGCCCCTCGTCGTAGAGCTGCCGATCGTAGGCGGCCGCGCGCAGCGGCAGGTCGTCGAGCGTCGTCGCGTACAGCGTCGGGTCGACACCGTGCCGGGCAGGGACCTCGAGCGCCGGGTTGCCCGCGAGCAGCCGGCCGTGGCCGTCGATCACCTTGTAGAACACCGAGTCGCGCGACGGCGATTCGAAGATCTCCAGCGCGGCCGGCGGCACGTCGGCGACCGGCAGCCCGTTGCGCCATTCCACGTCCTCGCCGATCGTGCGCGCCGACGCGACGAGCGCGCTGTCCTGCACGAGCGCGGCCGTGCGCCGAGCGGTGTCGTACGACATCGCGCCCGCGATCAGCACGAAAGCCGCCAGCGGCAGCAGCAGCCACCACAGGAGCCGCCCGCGCAGGCTGTGCGCCATTCCTTCTCCTCAATGCCGAACCGCGCCGGGGCAACCGGCGCGGTTCGGGTGTGTCATCCGATGCGTGCGCGGCTCAGAACGCGGCGGGACGCCACTTCAGCAGCCGCTTCTCGATCCAGGTCAGCAGGTAGTCGGCGGCCAGCGCGACCACGGCGAGCACGATCATCGCCGCGAACACGCCGCTTGCGTTGAATGCGCCCTGGGCGGTGGAGATTAGCAGGCCGATGCCCTGCTTGGAACCCAGGAATTCGCCGACGACCGCACCGACCAGCGCGAAGCCGAAGCTCACGTGCAGGCTCGCCAGAATCCAGCTCAGCGCGGACGGAATCACGACCGCCGTGGTGATCTGCCGGCGCGACGCGCCGAGGATCTGCGCGTTCGCGATCAGGTAGCGGTCGGCTTCGCGCACGCCCTGGAACGCGTTGCCGAACACGACGAAGAACACCATCACGACGGCCAGCGCGATCTTCGACGCCATTCCGAGGCCGAGTGCGATCACGAATATCGAACCGAGCACGACGCGCGGAATCGAGTTGGCGATCTGGATGTACAGGCCGAACACGTCGGCCATCAGCTTGTTGCGGCCGAGCACGATCCCGCAGATCACGCCGGCGACCGAGCCGATCACGAAGCCGATCCCGGTTTCCTCGAGCGTGACCCATACCTGCGTGAGCAGCGGGCCTTGCGACGTGCCGTTCACGAACCAGTCCTGGATCTGCTCGAAGATCAGCGACGGCATCGAGAAGAAGAACGGGTCGATCCATTTCAGCCGTGCGGCGAGTTCCCAGCCGCCGAGCACGACGACGAGCACGGCGATCCGCAACGTGACGATCAGGTTGCGCCGGCGGCGCAGCCGGCGTTGCGCGGCGCGCTCGTCGTCCTCGAGCGTCGTCGCCGTAAGGGCGGTAGTGGGAAGCGTCATGTCGGTCATGCTCCTGTCCTTGCTGTGTGTTGCCATGGCTGCCGTACGGTCAGCCGATCTGCACTTCTTCGCGCAGGTCGTGCCAGATGTCCTTGGAAATTTCGACGAAGCGCGCGTCGTAGCGCACTTCCGACATGACGCGCGGGCGCGGCAGGTCGATCTCGTACACGCGCTTGAGCGTCGCGGGGCGCGCGGTCAGCACGAACACGCGGTCGGCGAGTGCGATCGCCTCCTCGAGATCGTGCGTGACGAACACGACCGAGCCCTTGTTCGCGGACCACAGCTGCAGCAGTTCGTCCTGCATCAGCGTGCGGGTCTGCATGTCGAGCGCGGAGAACGGCTCGTCCATCAGCAGGATTTCCGGCTGGTTGATGAAGGTCTGCGCGAGCGCGACGCGCTTGCGCATCCCGCCGGAGAGCTGGTGCGGGTAGTGCTTCGTGAACTTGTCGAGGCCGACCTTGCGGATCCATTCCTCGGCCTGCGTGTACGCGACGTCCTTCGAGCGGCCGCGAAACAACGGGCCGGCCGCGACGTTGTCGATCACGTTGCGCCACGGGAACACGGCGTCGGCCTGGAACACGAAGCCGATGCGCGGGTCGATCCCGTCGACCGGGCGGCCCATCACGCGCACCTCGCCCGACACCGGCTTGAGCAGCCCGGTGATCAGGTTCAGCGTGGTCGACTTGCCGCAGCCGGTCGGCCCGACGATCGCGATGAACTCGCCGCGCGCGACGCTCATGCTGAAGTCGCGCAGCGCGACGGTGGCCTTGCCTTCCGGCGAAATGAAGCGGCACGACACATTGCGAAACTCGATCGCCGGTGTGCTCGGGGAAACTGCCTGGTTCATCGCATTCGTCCTGCGGGTGAAGAGGGCGCCGCATCGTGGCGGCGCCGGGCCGGTCAGCCGGGCCGGAACGGGGAGCGCACGGCGGCGGGATCGCCGCCGCGGGCGCCGGTACCGGGATCGATTACTTCGCGTTGACGAAATCGTTGGTGTAGGTGCGCGCCAGGTCGATGTGCTTGCCCTTCACCGACGGGTTGAACGCCGACAGCACCTTCAGCACGGTCGTCGGGCCGTCGGCCGGCATCTTCGCGTCGGCGGTGTACATCGGCAGCGACGCCTTCAGCGCGGACACGTACAGGCCCTTGTCCTTCTGGTAGTCGGCCGGCATCTTCGCGGCGATTTCCTCGGCGCTGTGCGTGTGGATGAACTGCATCGTCTTCGCGAACGCGTGCGCGAGCTTGGTGGCTTCCGCCTTGTGCGAATCGGCCCAGGCCGACTGCACGTACAGGCTCGCGGCCGGGTAGGTGCCGCCGAGCGCGGCGCGCGTGCCCTCGAGGGTGCGCATGTCGACCAGCACCTTCGCGTCGCCCATCTTTTCGAGCGCGGACACGGTTGGCTCGGTCGTCATCCCGGCGTCGATCCGGCCCTGCTTGATCGCGGCGATGAAGCTCGCGTCGGCGCCGACCGGCAGCATCGTGTACTGCGTGGACGGCACGCCGTGCTGCAGCGCCAGATATTGCGTGAGGAAGCTGGTCGACGAGCCAAGGCCGGTCACGCCGAGCGTCTTGCCCTTCGCGTCGGCCATCGACTTGAAGGTCGGCGCGGCCTTGGTCGACACCATCTCGACCTCGCCCGGAACCTGGCAGAGCACGGCGATCGCCTTCACGTCCTTGCCCTTGCTCTGCAGGTCGACCGTATGGTCGTAGAAGCCGACGACGCCTTGCACGGCGCCCGCCAGCAGCTCGTTCTCGGCGTCGACGCCGGCCGGCTGCGACAGCAGTTCGACGTCGAGCCCTTCGGCCTTGAAGTTGCCGAGCTCCTGCGTGAGCCGCGCGGGCAGGTAGATCAGCTTCGCGATCCCGCCGACCATGATCGTGATCTTGCCGCCGTCTTCGGCGAGCGCGGGGTGAGCGGCGAGCGCGCAGCTCAGGCTGGCCGCAACGGCGAGGGTGCGCAGGATGGGTCGCATCAGGGTCGTCTCCTTCGTTGTATTCGTATGGCGCGATGCTTGCTGCATCGTCTTAACGAGTATAGGGAGGCGAAACCTTCTGCTACCTTTCGCGGGCGGGCGATTCCTTTAGGGGTTTTCCAGCAAGCGGAGGCGCCAGCGGACTAGCGCCAGCCGAGCAGCACGCGCCCCATCGCATCGAGCCCCATGTCGAACAGATGCGACACGAACGGCACGAGGTTCGGGATCATCAGTTGTACGAGCAACAGCCCGACCAGCATCGTGACCGGAAAGCCGATCTGGAAGATGCCGATCTGCGGCGCCGCGCGGTTCAGGATCCCGAGCGCGAGGTTGGCGATCAGCAGGGCCGCGACCACCGGCAGCGCGAGCAGCAGCCCCATCTCGAACACGGTCGCGCCGAACGCGGCGAGCGTGCGCCAGCCGGGCGCGTGCAGCAGGTCGCCCGACACAGGCAGCGTCTGGAACGACGCGGCCAGCGCCGCGAACACCTGCAGGTGGCCGTCCACCGCGAGGAACGCGAGCATCGCGATCGCGTTCAGGAAGCGGCCCATCACGGGCGTCGCGCCGTTCGAATGCGGGTCGAAGAAGGTCGCGAAGCCGAGCCCCATCGACAGCCCGATGAAGTCGCCGGCCGCCTCGACGGCCGCGAACACGAGCTGCATCGTGAAGCCCAGCGCGACGCCGATCAGGAACTGCGTGACGACGATCCAGATGCCTTGCGCGGAGAACACGGTGACGTCGGGCATCGCGCCGAGCGTGGGCGCGACGACCAGCGCCATGAACGCGGCGATGCCGATCTTCGCGCGCACCGGCACCGCGGCATGGCCGACCACGGGCGCCGTCGCGACGAGCGCGAGCATCCGCACGAACGGCCACAGGAAGGCGGTCAGCCAGCCGTTGAGCTGCGCGTAGGTAACCGAAAACATTGGGGCGGAACGGAGCCGGGCGCGCCAGTCAGCCGGCGCCGAGCGTCGCGACGTGTAGCAGGGTCTGCCGCAGGTAGTCGAGCATCGTCGTCAGCATCCACGGGCCGGCGATCACGAGCGTCGCGGCCACCGCGAGCAGCTTCGGGATGAACGACAGCGTCGATTCGTTGATCTGCGTCGCGGCCTGGAACAGGCTCACGACGAGGCCGACCGCGAGCGCGACCAGCAGCAGCGGGGCGGCGAGCAGCAGGCCGACCATCATCGCCTGGTGCGCCAGCGTCATCACCTGTTCGGGCGTCATCGCGCGTTTCCTCCGCTTACGTGAAGCTCTGCGCGAGCGAGCCGATCAGGAGCTGCCAGCCGTCGACCAGCACGAACAGCATCAGCTTGAACGGCAGCGACACGGTGGACGGCGACACCATCATCATCCCCATCGACATCAGCACGCTCGCGACGACCATGTCGATGATCAGGAACGGGATGAAGATCGTGAAGCCGATCTGGAAGCCGGTCTTCAACTCGCTCGTGACGAACGCGGGCACCAGCAGCGACAGCGGCACGTCTTCCGGGCCCTGCATCGGCGCGGCCTTCGAGATCTTCGCGAACAGCGCGAGATCGGTCTCGCGGGTCTGCTTCAGCATGAAGGTCTTGAACGGCGCGACGCCGCGCCGCACGGCCTGCTCCATCGGCATCGAGCCGTCGGAGAACGGCTTGTAGCCGTCGGCGTAGGCACGGTCGAGCACCGGCGACATCACGAAGAAGGTAAGGAACATCGCGAGGCCGACCAGCACCTGGTTCGGCGGCGTCGTCGCGGTGCCGAGCGCCTGGCGCAGCAGCGACAGCACGATGATGATGCGCGTGAAGCTCGTCATCATCAGCAGCATCGCCGGCAGGAACGACAGCATCGTGAGCAGCAGCATCGTCTGCACGCTCAGCGAATAGGTGGTGCCGCCGTTCGGGCCCGGGCTCGTGTTGAACGCGGGCAGGCCGGCCGCCTGCGCGCAGGCGAGCGCGGGGGCGAGGCCGAGGATCAGCGCGGGCGCGAAGCGCGCCGCGCGACGCAGGAATTCGTGTTTCATCGGAATGCAGGTACGGAAAGAGGGCGCGACGCCATGTCAGCGGTTGTCCTTGCCGCGCCCGAAGCGCTTCGCGGCTTCGCCCGCGAGCGCGTCGCGAAACCGCGCGCCGAACGTGCCGGGCTGGCCGCGTTCGGCGGAAGGCGTACCGGCGGGAAGGTCGGCCGACGCGGGCGCCACCGCCGAGCCGGCCGGCAGCGTATGCAGCAGCCGCACGTTGCCCGGCGCGACGCCGAGCACGAGCCAGGTATCGCCGATCTCGACGATCGTCGCGCTTTCCTTCGCGCCCAGCCCGACGCTCGACACGACCTTCAGCGGGCCGCCGCGCCGCGCGGGCTGGAACCCGAAGCGGCGCGCGAGCCACGCGCAGCCGAATACGAGGCCGATCACGACCGCGAGCCCGACGAGCGTCTGCAGCACCGCGCCCACGCCGAGCGACGGGGCGGCCGAGCCGACCATCACGCTCGACGCGATGGAGCCGGGGTTGTTCACCGCGTTCATGTCGGCGGCGCCGGCCGGCGCGCACGCGAGCGACGCCGCAATGGCGACGGCAGCCGCCACCGAGGTCGCGACGCGCACGCGGCGGCCGGGCGTGACGACGTTCACCGATTCAGCTTCCGGATGCGTTCGGCCGGCGTGATGATGTCGGTCAGCCGGATGCCGAACTTGTCGTTGACGACCACGACCTCGCCCTGCGCGATCAGGCAGCCGTTCACGAGCACGTCCATCGGCTCGCCGGCCATGCCGTCCAGCTCGACGACCGACCCCTGCGCGAGCTGCAGCAGGTTGCGGATCGCGATCTTGGTGCGGCCGAGCTCCACGGTCATCTTGACCGGGATGTCGAGAATCATCTCGATGTCGTTGTGCGTCGAGCTGGCCGCGGCCTTCGACAGCGGCTGGAACACGCCGGCGCCGGTCGCGCCCGCCTGCACCGGCTGCAGGTTCTGCTCGGCAAGCGCGGCGGCCCAGTCGTCCAGGCCCTGCTCTTCCTGTGCCGCCGCGGGTGCCGCCTGCGCGGCCGCGGCCGATTCCGCGAGCGCCGCGTCGGCGAGGGCCTGCGCGTCGAGTTCGGGCGTCTGGTTCAGCTCACTCATATCCACCTTCCTTCATCGTGTCGCTCGCGCTGATCATCTTCTGCACGCGCAACGCATATTGACCATTGAAAATGCCGTAGCCGCATTCCATCACCGGCACGCCGTCGACCTTCGCGGTGATCGTGTCCTCGATCTCCAGCGGCAGCACGTCGCCGGCCCGCAGGTTCAGGATCTTCTCGAAGGTCGACGGAATCTCCGCGAGATTCGCGCTCAGCTCGACCTCGGCCGACTGCACCTGCTGCGACAGCACGCGCACCCAGCGGCGGTCGACCTCGAGCGCCTCGCCCTGGATCGGCGAGCTCAGCACGTCGCGGATCGGCTCGATCATCGAGTACGGCATGCAGATGTGCAGCGTGCCGCCCGTCGGCCCGAACTCGATCGAGAACTGCGTTACGATCACGATCTCGTTCGGCGTCGCGACGTTCGCGAACTGCGTGTGCATCTCCGAGCGCACGAATTCGAACTGCAGCGGCCGCACGCTCTTCCAGGCGGTCGCGTAGTGCTCGAACACGAGGTTCAGCAGCTTGCCGATGATCCGCTGCTCGGTGGCCGTGAAGTCGCGGCCCTCGACGCGCGTGTGAAAGCGCCCGTCGCCGCCGAACAGGTTATCGACGACGAAGAACACGAGGTTCGGGTCGAACACGAACAGCGACGTGCCGCGCAGCGGCTTCACGTGCACCAGGTTCAGGTTCGTCGGGATCGGCAGGTTGCGGGTGAACTCGCTGTACTTCTGCACCTTCACCTGGCTCACGGAGATTTCCGCCGTGCGCCGCATGAAGTTGAAGATGCCGATCCGCAGCAAGCGCGCGAAGCGGTCGTTGATGATCTCGAGGCCGGGCATCCGGCCGCGGACGATCCGCTCCTGCGTCGCGATGTTGTAGGGGCGGACGCCCGACAGGTCGCGCTGCTCGTCGACCGTGTCGGTTTCGCCCGTGACGCCCTTGAGGAGGGCATCGACCTCCTCCTGGGACATGAACTCCTGGTGGCCCATGCGCGCTCCTTTTGCGGCCGCGTTACTGGACGACGAATTCGGTGAACAGCACGTCGTCGACCTTCGCGCGCTGGTTGCCCGGCTGCGTCGGCTGCTCGATCAGCTCCCGCAGTTCCTTCGCGAGCGAACGCTTGCCCTCCGGTGTCGCGAGGTCCTCGGGATGCTTGTTCGACAGCGCGAGCAGGATCCGGCTGCGGATCTCCGGCATGCGCGCGGTCAGTTGCTCCTGCGCCTTCGGGTCGGTGAGCTTCAGCGACAGGCCGACACGCAGGTAATGCTGCACGCCGTCGTCCGACTGCAGGTTCACGGTCAGCGGGTCGAGCGGGAAGAACACCGGCGCGGCGAGCGGCGCCGGTTCGGCGGGCGCGCTCGTGTGGCCGACGCCCGCCTTGCTCAGGAACACGTACATGCCGCCCGCGGCGGCGGCGGCCGCGCCCAGCGCGATGACGGCGATGAGCGCGATGCGCTTGAACTTGCCGGACGAAGCCGGCTTGTCGGCAGTCGGGTTTGCGGTCGTGGAGGCCATGTGAATGCGTGCGTGATGTCTCGTAGCATGCATTGTTCGGCATCCGGGCCGAGCCCGATGGGCGGAAAAGAGGGGGGAATTGCGGCTATCTCAGCCAATTGTCGGCGGGTGCCGGCTCGAGGTAGGGCTGGAACGGCGGGACAACGACCGGCCCGCGCGGCTGCGGTGCGTTGGGAGGGCGGGCTGCGACGCCCGCCCGTGCGGCGTCAGATCGGCAGCAGCGACAGCAGCGGCGCGATCAGCACCATCGCGACGCCCGCGATCATCATCGTGAGGCTCGAGACAACGCCTTCCTCGCTACCGATCTCGCGCGCCTTCGCGGTGCCCACGCCGTGGGCGGCCGCGCCGAACAGCGCGCCGCGCGCGAGCCGCGTGCGCATCGGCACCAGCGCGAGCACGATCTCGCCGAGCAGCATCCCGCAGATGCCGGTCGCGATCACGAAGAGGGCGGTGAGGTCCTTCGGCGCATGGATCTTGTCGGACACGGCGAGCGCGAACGGGGTCGACACCGAGCGCGTCATCAGCGAGCGCTGCAGTTCGGGCGACAGGTGCAGCAGCTTCGCGAGCAGCAGCGACCCGCACACGCCCGCGCCGATCCCGACCGCGACGCCGACCGACAGCGACAGCCAGTGGCGGCGGATCAGCTCGCGATATTCGTAGATCGGCACCGCGAACGCGATCGTCGCCGGGCCGAGCAGCCACATCAGCCAGCGCGTGTCGCGGAAGTAGACCGAATACGGGATGCCGGTCAGCAACACGAGCAGCACCAGCACGCCCGGCACGAACACGAGCGGCGAGAACAGCGGCGTCTTCTTGTACGCGTAGAGCCGCTTCGACAAGAAATACAGGACAACCGTCAGCACGAAGCAGCCGACGGAAATCGCCGTATTTACCTGGTCGACGGACAGGCTGGACAACAGCGCAGGCATCGCGGGCTCCGGCTCAGTGGGCCGACACGGGGGCGAGGCGCGCGCGGCGGCGTTGGGCGAACACGCGCTGCGCGGCCAGCCGGCGTTCGAGCTTCGCGGCGAGGTCGACCGCGACGGCCACCGCGACCATCACGAACGCGGTGCCGGCGAGCATGACCAGCGCGATGCGCCAGCCGTCCTCCCGGAACAGCCCGCCGTACTGGACCGCCGCGACGGCGGCCGGCACGAAGAACAGCAGCATGTCGGACAACA
Organism: Burkholderia sp. Tr-862; assembly: GCF_011753085.1. Taxonomy (NCBI): domain Bacteria; kingdom Pseudomonadati; phylum Pseudomonadota; class Betaproteobacteria; order Burkholderiales; family Burkholderiaceae; genus Burkholderia; species Burkholderia sp. Tr-862. The sequence continues at coordinate 8,231 of NZ_VWWG01000054.1, read as the reverse complement.
GCCAGTTCGCGCCGTCCTTGACCCAGGCGGGCGCGACACGGCCCGAGAACAGCAGCACCAGCAGCACCGCGAGGCCGATCACGCCGGACGGCACCGGCAGACCGACTGCGCGCACGACCCAGTCGACCGCCATCCACAGCACGCCGAGCGCGGCGGCCTGCAGCACGATCCGGCCCGTGCGCGCAACGTTGCCCGCAGCGGCGGGGCGGGCGGCGGCAGTGGTGGTCGGGTGGGTCATGGCAGGCTCCATACAGATATTCCGTTGATGGTGTGAGTATAGGGTTTCCCCTAACCATAAATAAAATGACTTGTCTCTATCCTTGTCATTCCAATTCGGAATTCGCTTTGGGTTCGCCGCACCAAACTGGGGAGTAATCGATGGAATTGCGCGCACTGCGGTACTTCGTCGAGGTCGTCCGTCAGCAGAGCTTCACCGCGGCTGCGGACCGGCTGTTCGTCACGCAGCCCACCATCAGCAAGATGGTGAAGGCGCTGGAGGACGAGATCGGCTCGCCGCTGCTGCTGCGCGACGGCCGGCAGATGGTGCTGACCGACGCGGGGCGGATCGTGTTCCAGCGCGGCCAGGACGTGCTCGCCGCGCAGGCGCAGCTGCAGTCGGAGCTGAACGATCTCGGCACGCTCGGGCGCGGCGAGTTGACGATCGGCATTCCGCCGCTCGGCGGGTCGCTATTCACGCCGATCATCGCCGCATACAAGCAGCGCTATCCGAACATCGAGCTGAAGCTGTTCGAGCAGGGCGCGCGGATGATCGAGGCCGCGCTGATGTCGGGCGAACTGGAGCTCGGCGGGCTGCTGGAGCCGGTCGATCCCGGCACGTTCGAGCGGCTGCCGATGGTACGCGCGCCGCTGTGGCTCGTCGCGCCGCGCGAGTCGCGCTGGGAGGATGACGCGGCCGTGCCGCTCGCCGATCTCGCGCGCGAGTCGTTCGTGTTCTATGCGGAAAGCCTCGCGCTGCACGATGCGGTGCTCGACGCGTGCCGGCAGGTCGGCTTCACGCCGTCGATCGTGAGCCGCAGCGGTCATTGGGACTTCATGGCCGCGCTGGTGCACGCGGGCGTGGGCATCGCGCTGTTGCCGGAGCCGTACTGCCGGCGGCTCGATGCGCGGCAGTTCACGTGCCGGCCGATCGTCGAGCCGGAGATCACGTGGGCGATCGCGCTCGGCTGGCTGAAGAAGGGCTACCTGTCGCACGCGGCGCGGGCCTGGCTCGACGTCGCGCGGGCGACGCTGCCGATCGCGTCGGGCGACGACCTGGCCTTCGGGGGATTGCGGGCACGGGAGTGAAGCCGGATCGATGCCCGGCGTAATCAGACGTGCTGAATTGGGCGGGCGGGAAACTTGGCCGCCTCAGCAGCAGCCGAAAGCAGCCGGCGTGTCTCGAGCAGCAACTTCATGCGTCGCCCACGAACAGCTTGCCGATTTCGTCACTGCCCATCGAGTCGAAGTCGTCCGGGACTCGAATCTGTCCCTTCATGAACCCGATCCGGCTCGGCCTAACCGGATCCGGCGTATCGATCGGCACGACCTTGACGAGCGGCTTGCCGGCTTTCGCGATCACGAATGGTTCGCCGGCATGAACGGCTTCGTCGATCAGCCGCGACAGGTTCGTTTTCGCGTCATGCATGTTGTAGGTATGCATTGCATTCTCCAATTGAACCAAGTTCAGATCTCTCCCTGGCTTCGTTCAATGCGCCCCCGTCGCAAGATCCTCCCGTTCGCCGAAAGTACCGGCGCCGGCTTCAATGCCCCATCGCCGGCCCCGCTCCCTTTCTCGGCTTCGTGATCCACACCAGCGCCGCGAGCGCGATGAACACGCCGGCCGACAGGTGGAAGAAGTCGTTGGTCGCCATCATGAAGCCCTGCTGCGTGACGAGCTGGTTGAGCTGCGCATTGGCCGTCTGCCCGACGATCCCGAGCTGCGCGAGCGCGCCCTGGTAGTCGGTCGTGTTCTGCGCGTAGACACTCACCGATTCCGACAGCCGCGCGTGGTGGTAGATCGCATCGTTTTCCCAGAACGTCGAGCTGGCCGCGGTGCCGATCGCGCCGGACAGCGTGCGCAGGAAGTTCGACAGCCCCGACGCGCTCGCGAGCCGCTCGTCGGAAATGCTCGACAGCGTGATCGTCGTCATCGGCACGAAGAAGCATGCGACGCCGATCCCCTGCACGAGCCGCGGCAGGATCACGTGGTTGAACGGCACGTCGAGCGTAAACGTGGAATTCCAGACCGACACGCCCGCGAACACGATGAACGCGAAGCTCGCGACCATCCGCAGATCGAGCCGGTGCATGTTGCGCCCGATCAGCGGCGACAGCACGAGCGCGAGCAGGCCGACCGGCGCGGTCGCGAGGCCGGCCTTGCCGGCCGTGTAGCCCATCACCGTCTGCAGCCACAGCGGGAAGATCACGACCGAGCCGAAGAACGCCATGAAGCCGAACGAGATGATCAGCGCGCCGAGCGCGAAGTTGCGGTCCTTGAACAGCGACAGGTCGACCACCGGCTCCTTCTCGGTCGCTTCCCACACGAGCATGAACGCGAGCGACACGACCGCGATCAGCGCGAGCGCGACGATGAAGGTCGAGTTGAACCAGTCGCGGTCCTTGCCGAGGTCGAGCATCATCTGCAGGCACGACACGCCGATCACGAGCAGCGCGAGACCGACCGCGTCGATCCGCTGCCGGCTCGTCTTCGTCTCGCGGCCGCGCAGCAGGAAGTACGCGCAGGCCGCCGAGAAGATGCCGATCGGCAGGTTGATGTAGAAGATCCACGGCCACGTGTAGTTGTCGCTGATCCAGCCGCCCAGCAACGGGCCGAAGATCGGCGCGACGATCACCGTCATCGCCCATAGCCCGAGCGCGAGCCCGCGCTTCGCCGGCGGGTAGCTGCGCATCAGGATCGTCTGCGACAGCGGCACCATCGGGCCCGACACGAGGCCCTGCAGCAGCCGGAACGCGATTAGCGTCTCGAAGTTCGACGCGAGGCCGCACAGCGCCGACGCGATCGTGAACGCGAGCACCGACAGCGTGAACAGGCGCACCTCGCCGACCCGCCGCGCGAGCCAGCCGGTCAGCGGCACCGCGATCGCGGACGCGACCGAATACGACGAGATCACCCACGTGCCTTCGCTCGTCGCGACGCCGAGGCTGCCCGAGATGGTCGGCACCGCGACGTTTGCGATCGACGTGTCGAGCACTTCCATGAAGGTGCCGAGCGCGAGCCCGACGGTAAGGAGCGCGAGCGTGCCGCCGGTGAGCGGCGCGGGTTCGGCGGCAGGCGGCGTGGCGGATGCCGTGGTGGCGGACATCGGAATCTCCTAGACGCGGCGCGCGCGACGCGCCGGCACAACGCACGGGCGCGCGATACCGCGCGGCCCGGCCGGGTGGAACGGGTAAGGGGAGAGACGGAGCACGTGTCTTGTCATCTTCTGCCCAGACAGAGAAATAAGCGAATGCTTAACTTAGACATCGGGCCTCCCTCGCTCAGCGGTCCGGTTCGTCGGGTTTCGGGCAGCCGGCGTCGCCGGGCCCGTTGGCGATGAACCGCTGCAGCAGGCCGGTGAGCGTCGCGAGTTCGTCGGCCGAGAAGCCGGCGAGCTGCGCATTCAGCGCGGTCGCGATCAGCGACGGCAACGCGCGGGCCGCCTCGGCGCCGCGCTCGGTCAGCGTCAGCTCGATCATCCGGCGGTCCTGCTCGCTGCGCGAGCGCGCGACCAGGCCCTTGCGCTCGAGACGGTCGAGCATCCGCGTCATCGAGCCGCTGTCATACGACATCTTGCGCGACAGCTCGAACGGCGTGCGCGCATAGCCGCGCGACAGCAGCAGGATCACGCCGATCTGCTGCGCGGTGAGATCGTGCGGCTCGAGTGCGCGGTCCATTCGCTCGACGAGCGCCTGCCGGGCCTTGGTCAGGTAATAACCGAGGCTCGTTTCCAGGGCGATGGTGTCGGGATCGTAGAGGCCGCCGTTCATGCGATTGCGCACACAGCAACAGTGCGTTTCAGGTCAAAACGCGCCCAGTATCTTGAAAAATGATTGCTTAGTCAATATTATTTCAGTCAACCAGTTACGACGTGCATGTTGCACTGCCGGAGACTATGTTCTGATCGCTTTGCCCGCGCTGCCGGGCCCCCGAGGATGTTCGCGATGCTGTTCCTGAAAAATGCCGCCGGCGCGCTGCGCCGCAACCTGACCGATACCGCTCATCATGTGTTCTCCGGGCCGCACCGCGGCTGGAAGATCGCGCTCTACGTGACGATGCTGGTGGTACCGGGCGGATCGCTCGCGGCGCTCGGGTTCGCATGGTTCGATCATCGCCGGCAGCGCAACGCGAAGGGCGCCGCCCGCCGCACGAGCCAGCCGGCGGCAACGGAGCCGTCTACATGGCGGTCCGCCGCCGATCCCGTTCCGGTACCCGTGCGCTGCTACTGAAGCCACGCCGCTTTCGCCATCCGGACTGAACGCCGGCCGCGCCCCTCGCAGGCCGGTGCAGTCCGCGCCGCATTGCCTGCCTGTTTCTTCCGCAAGCGGTCCGTAATGGCCGGTAAACCGGCCGGCCGCGCCGGTAACACATGCGTGCCGCCGCGCGCCGTACCCTTAGGGCTGCGCGGCTTTCCCGCCGTCAGTTACCATTTGTCCGCCAGCGGCACAACGACCGCATCGCGCGACACCGCTCGCCGGCCGTCGCGCCCAGACAGGAAAACCACGATGCCGTACGCCCCCCTCCCGCGCGCCATTCGCCCGCTGAGCGCCGCCGTCGCCGTTGCGACGGCCGTGCTGCTCGCCGGCTGCGCCGTCGGGCCCGACTATCACCGGCCCGACACGTCGATCCCCGCCGCCTTCAAGGAAGCGCCGGCCGGCTGGAAGGTCGCGCAGCCGGCCGACCGGGCCGACCGCGGCCCGTGGTGGACCGTCTACAACGATCCGCAGCTCGACGCGCTGATCGGCAAGCTCAACGCATCGAACCAGACCATCGCGCAATCGGCCGCCGCGTATCGGCAGGCCCGCGCGCTCGTCGCCGAAGCGCGCGCCGCGTATTTCCCGACCGTCGGGCTGACCGCGTCGGGCTCGCGCGCACGCTCGGGGCGCACGTCCACGTCGTCGGGCTCATCGAGCTTCGGCAGCAGTTCGTCGATCAGCAACAGCTACAGCGTCGGCCTCGATGCGAGCTGGGAGCCCGACCTGTGGGGCAAGGTGAGCCGCAGCGTCAGCGCGCAGCGCGCCGGCGAAGCGGCCGCCGCGGCCGATCTCGCGAATGCGCGGCTGTCGCAGCAGGCGCTGCTCGCGCAGACCTACTTCCAGCTGCGCACGTCCGATGCGCTGCAGAAGCTGCTCGACGACACCGTGAAGTCGTACGGGGAATCGCTGAAGCTCACGCAGAACCAGTACGCGCAGGGCGTCGCCGCGCGCGCGGACGTGATCCAGGCGCAGACGCAGCTGCAGAGCGCGCAGGCCGCGTCGATCGACAACGGCGTCGCGCGCGCGCAGTACGAGCATGCGATCGCGACGCTGATCGGCGAACCGGCATCGACGTTCTCGCTGCCGCCGAACCCGCTCACCGCGCAACCGCCGATCACGCCGGTCGACGTGCCGTCCGCGCTGCTCGAGCGCCGGCCCGACATCGCGGCGGCCGAGCGTCGCGCGGCTTCCGCGAACGAGCAGATCGGCGTGGCGATCGCCGCGTTCTTCCCGACGCTCACGCTGTCGGCCACCGGCGGCTTCCAGAGCTCGGTGTGGTCGCAACTGTTCACGCTGCCCGCGCGGTTCTGGACGGTCGGCCCGCAGCTCGCGGCGACGCTGTTCGACGCCGGCCTGCGCGCCGCGCAGACCGATGCCGCCCGCGCGACCTACGACCAGGACGTCGCCGCGTATCGCCTCGCGGTACTCACCGCGTTCCAGGACGTCGAGGACAACCTCGCGTCGCAGCGCATCCTCGCGCAGGAAGTCGACGTGCAGCGGCAGGCCGTCGACAGCGCCGAGCAAGCGCTCGCGATCGTCACGAACCAGTACAAGGCCGGCACGGTCGCCTATCTGAACGTGCTGAGCGCGCAGACCACCGCGTTTACCGCGCAGCAGAAGCTCGCGACGATCTCCGGCCAGCGGATGGTGTCGTCGGTCGGGCTCGTGAAGGCGCTCGGCGGCGGCTGGGAGGCGTCGGACATGGCGCGCGAAACCGGCGAGATGGCGGCGCCCGCACCGGTGCCGGCGGCCGGTGCGGCGGCGCCGGCCGCGACCGCACCGTCGGCTGCCGCGCCGCTCGCGCAGACGTAATCGAGGAAAAAGGAGAGGGCGCCGCGCGCGTTCAGCGCGTCGCGTCGCCGAAGATCAGCGACACCTGGTTGTTGCCGATCGGACGGCCGAGCAGGTTCAGCAGCCCCGCGAGGTTCGCCTGCTGCTCGGGCGCCGCATGCGCGGTGCCGCGAAACGATCCGCGTTCTGGGCCGAAGCTGCCATGCCCGTCGAGGAACAGCGGGCCCTGCGTCGTCGACAGGTCGAGATCGGCGTCCGCTCCCTTCGCCTGCAGCACCGCGCGGTACGACCCGAGCGGCTTCACGCGAGACACGCGCGAACTCATCGAATCGATCGTCACCGTCAGTTGGCCGAACGCGTTGTTGCCGATCATCCGCCAGTCGGTCCAGCCGAGCCGCACGTCGCCTTGCAGGTCGAGCGTGTTGAACGGCGTGCCGAGCCCCGCGAGCAGCGACGCGGGCACGGCCATCGAGCCCGCCGACAGCACCGCGCCGCGCCACGTCGCGTCGAGCGTGACGGCGTCGGGCATCGCCTCGGTCTGCCGCATGTGCATCTGCACGCGCCCGGTCAGTAGCGGCCAGAAGCGCGTGGTCCACTGGACCCGCCCCGGCAACAGCGTCGCCGCGCTCTGGTCCGCGCCCGGCGCGAGCATCAGCGTGCCCGAACCGTGCCACAGCGAGCCGTCCGGATCGACGAGGTTCACGTGAGCGCCGGTCGCGCGCGCGACTTGCGGCGCGATCCACGCGGCCGGCGCGAGCGCGACGAGCGTCAGCGCCGTCGCGAGCCCGCCTGCCACTACCCACGGCACCACGGCGGCAAGCCGCCTGATCCCTGGCCTCATCGGCCGACCGTCGCTGGTTTCATCCACTGCGTCACTTCTGCGTCGAGGGTTGCATCACGGCCGTCAAGTCGACCTGGCCGTCTTCCTTCAGGCCGGTCACGTGCGCTTCGCCGACCTGCACCTTGAACTGCCGGCGCGCGTCGTCGAGCCACTGCGTCCACACCGGGAACGGCACGTTCTTCATCTGGATCTGCACGCCATTGCCGACGACCTGCACCTGCGCGCCCTGCAGCCCGTGGTCGGACAGCGACGCGGTGAGCGCGTCCTTCAGCGCGAGGCCGGTCGGCGCGACGCCTTGCGCGGCGGCCGTCAGCGACTTCGCCTCGTTGGCCTGCGCGGTCATCTGCGCGAGCTCGCTGCGCATCGTCGGCAGCTCGTGCCGGATGCGCGCGCGGCCTTCCTGCGCGGGCGACCACAGCACCGAATACGCGATCGCGACGGCCAGCACGGCACCGCCCCAGCCGAGCAGCGTCCGCTCGCGCTGCGAGCGCTCGCCCCAGAACTGGGCCAGCGTCTGGTTCAGTTGTTCGGTCTTCATGGGCGGCTCCGGATAGTCCATTTGCCGGTGCTGCTGTCGACTTCGCCAGCGAGCCCGTTGCGCGCGAGACGCTGCGGGAAATCGGGGTCGACCTTGACCTCCGGCTTGAAGCCGACGTCGAGCCGCCGGTCGTGATAATCGAGCGACGCGATTCCGTTCAGCGGCAGCGCGCCCATCGAACGCGACAGCCCGCTCGACAGCGCGAGGAAGTCGTTCGGCGACAGCTCGCCCGCCGCGAGGCGCAACTGGTCCAGCTGGCGCTGCATCTGCGCGGGCGGATCGAGCACCGTCGTGGTCTTCGGGAAGGCGGACAGCAGTGTCTCGGTGATCTGCGCGGACAGCGCATCGCGCTCGCGCGACAGCTTCCACCAGTGCAGGTTCATCCCGATCACCGCGACGGCGAGCGTTGCCGCGACGAGGGCGATCGGCACGCGCAGGCGCTTCATCGTCGCGCGGTCGAAGCGCCACGGCTGCGACTCGAATTCGAACTGGCACAGATCGAAGCGCTCGGCGAGCGCACGCCGCGCGAACGTGTCGAACGGCAGCGGCTGCGCACCCGGCAGCAGCGGGCCGTCGGTGCGGCCGACA
>NZ_VWWG01000053.1:0-42779 GCF_011753085.1 Burkholderia sp. Tr-862 | reverse complement strand
ATACGCTCGCGGGCAACGTCGCCGCCTCCGCCGGCAACGGGCCCGCGCCCGGCGCCGGCAGCGATGACGCGGCCTTGCCGGCGGCAAAGCACTCCCACGCGATCGCGCCGGCCTGCATCGCGCCCTTTTTAAGCGGCACCCGTGCGGTGGGGGTGTCGGCCTTGTCCGGCGCGGACGGCACCAGGACCAGCGTATTCGCGCCGGCCGCGGCGACGCGGGTGGTGAACGCCACCGTGATCTGGCCCGTATCGGCGTCGATCCGAACGGATTCGACGTTCCGGGTGGCGACCGGCGGGCTGTAGCCGCCATCGAGGCCCGCGCCACTCGCGGCATTGTCGGCGACTGCCAGCCGCGCGGACGACGCGAGCGCGAGCCCCTCGCCGACGCGCGACCGCGCGAGGTAATCCTGGTACGCGGGAATCGCATAGGCGGCGATCACGCCGACGATCGCGAGCACGATCATCAACTCGATCAGCGTGAAGCCGGCCGGCCGCCAACGCGGCGCCGGCCGGCGCGCGCGCCGCAGATCGGCGGCGACACGACGGAACAGGGAAACTGAAAAGGCTTCGAACATGACTGGCTCCGGAAACGAAAAACGCCTGCCGAATCAGGCAGGCGTTTCGATCGTAGCCAGCGGGCCGCGGCCCCGGCAGTCGGCCGGACGGCCAACGTCATTGCGGGTGCGGAACGCCGCGGCGGCGCCGGAGCGCGTATCCGGCGCCAACGACGAACAGTGCGCCGGCGATGCTCGCGCCGTAGATTGCGGCCTGCGTATCGAGCACCGGCCAGCGATCGCCGACCGGGTCGTGCACCATCAGCCCGCCGGCAATCCAGCCGAGCAGCCCGGCGCCCAACGCGACGACGATCGGGAACCGGTCGAGCAGCTTCAGCACCAGCGTGCTGCCCCACACGATGATCGGCACGCTGACGACGAGCCCGAAGATCACGAGCGCCAGCCGGTGCGACGGATCGGCCTGCTCGGCCGCGCCGGCGATCGCGATCACGTTGTCGAGGCTCATCACGGCGTCGGCGATCACGATCGTCTTCACGGCGTCCCACAGCCGGTCGGCCGGCTTCACGTTGTCATGCGCGTCGGCGTCCGGCGCCATCAGCTTGATGCCGATCCACAGCAGCAGCAGGCCGCCGCCGAACTTCAGGAACGGCACGTCGAGCAGCGCGACCGCGAACGCGATCAGCACGACCCGCAGCAGGATCGCGCCGGCCGTGCCCCACACGACGCCGCGCAGTCGCTGATTGGCCGGCAGATTGCGGCACGCGAGCGCGATCACGACCGCGTTGTCGCCGCCGAGCAGGATGTCGATGATGACGATCTGGAACACGGCGCCCCAGTGCAGCGACGTCAGGAATTCAAGCATGAGTGGATATGGGTGCGGGGCGACGACCCTCTGACAGGCGGCCCGGTTCATTACCGGCACATGCATCGCGCATGCCCGGGGCTTACAAATTCATTGCGCGAGCATAACAAAAAACGCCGGCGGAGCCGGCGTTTTTTGCTGGACGAACCACGCGGGAATTACAGCGCCTTCTTCAGCAGACGGCCCATTTCCGACGGGTTGCGCGTGACGGTGATGCCGCACGCTTCCATGATTTCCAGCTTCGCTTCGGCCGTATCCGCACCGCCCGAGATCAGCGCGCCGGCGTGGCCCATGCGCTTGCCCGGAGGCGCCGTGACACCCGCGATGAAGCCGACGACCGGCTTCTTCATGTTGTCCTTGATCCACTCGGCTGCATTGGCTTCGTCCGGACCGCCGATTTCGCCGATCATCACGACTGCGTCCGTATCCGGATCGTCGTTGAACATCTTCATCACGTCGATGTGCTTCAGACCGTTGATCGGGTCGCCGCCGATACCGACTGCCGACGACTGGCCGAGGCCCAGTGCCGTCAGCTGAGCAACGGCTTCATACGTCAGCGTGCCCGAACGCGACACGACGCCGATGCGGCCCTTGCGGTGGATGTGACCCGGCATGATGCCGATCTTCAGTTCGTCCGGCGTGATCGTGCCCGGGCAGTTCGGCCCGAGCAGCAGCGTCTTGCGGCCTTCGCGACGCATGCGGTCCTTCACTTCGATCATGTCGCGCACGGGGATGCCTTCCGTGATGCAGATCGCGAGATCCAGGTCGGCTTCGACGGCTTCCCAGATCGCGGCGGCTGCGCCTGCCGGCGGAACGTAGATGACCGACACGGTCGCGCCGGTTTCTGCCTTCGCTTCCTTGACGCTCGCGTAGATCGGAATGCCTTCGAAATCTTCGCCGGCCTTCTTCGGGTTCACGCCCGCGACGAATGCTTCGCGGCCGTTTGCGTATTCACGGCAGGCGCGCGTATGGAACTGACCGGTTTTGCCGGTAATGCCCTGCGTGATGACCTTCGTGTCCTTGTTGATCAGAATCGACATGTATTTTGACCTCTGTTCGATTGGCGTCGCGTGCAAAACCGCGCCGCCATGCGTATTCATTGAGCGCGCTTATTTGCCTGCGGCAGCCGCGACGACCTTCTGCGCAGCCTCTTCCATGCTGTCCGCCGAGATGATCGGCAGGCCCGAATCGGCCAGCATCTTCTTGCCCAGGTCCTCGTTCGTGCCCTTCATGCGCACGACGAGCGGCACGTTCAGGTTCACGGCCTTCGAACCGGCGATCACGCCTTCCGCGATCACGTCGCAGCGCATGATGCCGCCGAAGATGTTCACGAGGATCGCCTTCAGGTCCGGGTTCTTCAGCATCAGCTTGAACGCTTCGGTGACCTTCTCGGTCGTGGCGCCGCCGCCGACGTCCAGGAAGTTCGCCGGCTCGCCGCCGAACAGCTTGATGGTGTCCATCGTCGCCATCGCGAGGCCTGCGCCGTTCACGAGGCAGCCGATGTTGCCGTCGAGCGAGATGTACGCGAGGTCGAACTTCGACGCTTCGATTTCAGCCGGATCTTCTTCGTCCAGGTCGCGGTACGCGACGATTTCCGGGTGGCGGAACAGCGCGTTCGAGTCGAAGTTGAACTTCGCGTCGAGTGCGATGACCTTGCCGTCGCCGGAGACGTTCAGCGGGTTGATTTCAGCCAGCGATGCGTCGGTTTCCCAGAAAGCCTTGTACAAGCCTTGCAGGATCGCGCGCGCTTGCGGAATCGAAGCAGCCGGCACGCCGATCTTCGCGGCGAGGTCGTCTGCCTGCGCGTCGAGCAGGCCCGTCGACGGCTCGACGATGACCTTGTGGATCAGTTCCGGGTGCTTTTCGGCGACTTCTTCGATGTCCATGCCGCCTTCGCTCGAACCCATCAGCACGATCTTCTGCGAGATGCGGTCGACGACGAGGCTGACATACAGTTCCTGCTTGATGTCGGCGCCTTCTTCGATCATCAGGCGGTTGACCTTCTGGCCTTCCGGACCGGTCTGGTGCGTGACGAGCTGCATGCCGAGGATCTGGTTCGCGTATTCGCGAACCTGTTCGATCGACTTCGCCACCTTCACGCCGCCGCCCTTGCCACGGCCACCCGCGTGAATCTGAGCCTTCACGACCCACACCGGGCCGCCCAGCTCTTCTGCCACCTTGACGGCCTCGTCAACCGAGAACGCCGGCTTGCCGCGCGGTACCGCGACTCCGAATTTCCGCAGGATTTCCTTACCCTGGTACTCGTGAATCTTCATGCGTGATTCCCTTCAGTCTGAGAGTTGGATGAAAAGTCGCTTAAGACGCTTCTTCGAATGATTTCCGTTCATTCCTTCGTGCTGCCTTCACCGGGCACGTCCGGCCGGCTCGCGCCATACCAGCGCGGGTAGTACTGCCGCACGACCTCGCCGTCGAACCGCAACGCCCGGCAGCGGCCGAGCTGGAAAGGCGCTTCGTCGTGCGCGCCGCCGTGATCCGGCCCTTCGCCACCTTCCTCGCGCACGTTCCACACATCGCCGGCGAACGCCTGGATCGCTGCCGTCGGCAGCACGGCGCACAGTTCGGTGAGATGGGAACAGCCTGCGACGCCGGCGAGCAGCCGGTTCGCGTTGCGGCGGAAATTGCGGAAGAGATTGAGCCCGATGAGGGCCCGATAGGCGGGAGAGGCGGATTGACAGTGACCGGGATAGGGAACCCATTCCGAAGACGCTTCGGCGTCGACGACGTTGAGATCACGATCGATAGTCACGCGCAGCCAGAGTTCGTGGATCGGCAGGCCCTGGGGCCGGATGCCCGACGCAAGCGCGACATCGCGCGGCTTGTGGTCGGTCAGGCAGGCTTCGATGTCCCACAAGCCGTCGCCGCGCTCGTAGGCTTCCGCTCGGATTGCGCGTCGATGTCGCAACTGACGGGGCACGGGCTCGGATAGCGGCATGCTGGAGGTTGAGGCCGAAGAGGAAAACCCGTGGATTTTAGCATATCGGGTATTTGAGGCAGCCGGCCGCGACGGCGGGTATTCCCGCCTGTCCGGAAACGGTTGCATTGCAGCAAAATCGCGCGCAGCGCGCGTGACGAGCCGGTCAGTCGTCGACCAGGAAATCGTCGCCGACCTTCAGCAACTTCACGATGATCCCGCTCGAGAAGCCGCGCGCGGCAAGGAAGCGCGCCTGCTTCGCGCGCTCGGCCGGCGTTTGCGGCAGTGCACCGAATTTCTTGCGCCAGACGGCCTGCGCACGTGTCCATTCGGTCTCGCGCAACTGCGCGTTGACTTCCTCGACGAGCGTGTCGCCGACCGCGTGACGCTTCAGTTCGCTGACGATGCGCGCGGCGCCGACGCGCGACGCACGGCGATGCACGAGGCTCTCGGCAAAGCGCGCGTCGGACAGCCAGCCTTCCTTTTCCAGCGCATCGAGCACCGGCTCGACGGATTCGTCTTCGCCGACGTACGGCCCAAGCTTGCGCGCGAGTTCCGCGCGGCTGTATTCGCGCCTGGACAGATAGCCGAGTGCGCGGCCCTTCAACGAACGCGGCGGCTTCGACGACTTGCGCTCGCGGGCGCCGGGATCGTCGCCGGCAGATGTGCTTGAAGATGCGCCGGACGCCCGGCGGGCGCGGCGCGGATGCTGGCTGCTGCGGGTATAGACGTCTTCCCTGGCCGGCGTCGACGCATCGGCTGCGCGCTCGCCGGGGAAGCTGACGCCGGAAACACGACGGCGGGAGCGGTCGTGCGCGTCGAACGATTCGTCGTCGTCGAACGGATCGTCCGGCGCGGCAATCTCAAACGAAACGAGGGCATCGTCGGATGCCCTCGTCGCGGTGCGGTTCGCGGCGTTGCTGCCTGCGACCTGCCGGTCGGCACCCGAGGATCCAGCTCGCCGACCGGAGCGACCCGCCGTTTCGGGCGCGTCGCTCTCCTCCGGCTTGCCTGCCTGACCTCGGCGCCCGACCATCACTCTTCTTCGTCCATCGCCTCGGCTTCGTCGTGGTCCGCAGCCGCACCTTCAGGCATGGTGACCACGCCGAGCGATTCGCGGATACGGTTCTCGATCTCGCGCGCGATTTCCGGATTCTCGCGCAGGAATTCACGCGCGTTGTCCTTGCCCTGACCGATCTTCTCGCCGTTGTAGCTGTACCAGGCACCCGCCTTGTCGACGATCTTCGCCTGCACGCCGAGATCGATGATCTCGCCCTGACGCGAAATGCCTTCGCCATACAGGATGTCGAAAATCGCTTCGCGGAACGGCGGCGACACCTTGTTCTTGACGACCTTCACGCGGGTTTCGTTGCCGATCACCTCGTCGTTCTTCTTGATCGAGCCGATCCGGCGGATGTCGAGACGCACCGACGAATAGAACTTCAGCGCGTTGCCGCCCGTCGTGGTTTCCGGGTTGCCGAACATCACGCCGATCTTCATCCGGATCTGGTTGATGAAGATCACGAGGCAGTTCGTGCGCTTGATCGTGCCCGTCAGCTTGCGCAGCGCCTGCGACATCAGGCGGGCCTGCAGGCCCGGCAGCGAATCGCCCATCTCGCCTTCGATTTCGGCCTTCGGCACGAGCGCCGCGACCGAGTCGATGACGATCATGTCGATCGAGCCCGAGCGCACCAGCGCGTCGGTGATTTCGAGCGCCTGCTCGCCGGTGTCCGGCTGCGAGATCAGCAGTTCCGGCACGTTCACGCCGAGCTTCGCTGCATATTGAACGTCGAGCGCGTGCTCCGCGTCGATGAACGCCGCCGTGCCGCCGAGCTTCTGCAGTTCGGCGACGACTTGCAGCGTCAGCGTGGTTTTACCCGACGATTCCGGACCGTAGATCTCGACCACCCGGCCGCGCGGCAGGCCGCCGACGCCGAGCGCGATATCGAGACCGAGCGAGCCCGTGGACACGACCTGGATGTTCTCGGCCACTTCGCCGTCGCCCATGCGCATGATCGAGCCCTTGCCGAACTGCTTCTCGATCTGTGCGAGTGCGGCCGCCAGCGCCTTGCTCTTCTCGGCGGTCATCCCGGAGCCCTTCTTGCTATCTTCCATGAATCGTCCTTTGCTATGATGAGCAGCGTCTGTAAGAGGCGCGCCCGCTTTCAAGCGCTGCCCATGAATGCAGACACTGTATAAAAAAACAGTGTTTTGTGCAAGCCCGCAATGCAGAGCGTTGTACACGAATAACTTCGGAGACAGCCGCGCCGGCGCGAATGCCCGCCGGCCATCGGTCAGCACCATGCGAATTCTCATCGCCGAAGACGACAGCATACTCGCGGACGGCCTCACCCGGTCACTCCGCCAATCGGGCTATGCGGTCGACCACGTGAAGAGCGGCATCGACGCCGATACGGCGCTGTCGATGCAGACATTCGACCTGCTGATCCTCGATCTCGGGCTGCCGAAAATGTCCGGGCTCGACGTGCTCAAGCGCCTGCGCGCCCGCAATTCCAACCTCCCCGTGCTGATCCTGACCGCCGCCGACAGCGTCGACGAACGCGTGAAGGGGCTCGACCTCGGCGCCGACGATTACATGGCCAAGCCGTTCGCGCTCAACGAGCTGGAAGCGCGCGTGCGCGCGCTGACCCGGCGCGGCGCGGGCGGCGGCCCGACCGTCGTGCGCCACGGCTCGCTCGCGTTCGACCAGGTCGGCCGCATCGCATATGCGAACGATCACGTGCTCGATCTCTCCGCGCGCGAGCTCGGCCTGCTCGAGGTGCTGCTGCAGCGGATCGGCCGGCTCGTGTCGAAGGAGCAGCTCGTCGATCATCTGTGCGAATGGGGCGAGGAAGTCAGCAACAACGCGATCGAAGTCTACGTGCACCGGCTGCGCAAGAAGATCGAACCGAGCGGCGTGCGGATCTCGACCGTGCGCGGCCTCGGCTATTGCCTCGAGAAGGTCGCGCCTGCCGCGCCGGCCGACACGGCAGCGCCCCAGCCCGCGGTGGCCGGCACGCCGCTGCGCTGAAGCCGGGCGCGCCGCGATGGCCACCCCGGCCCATTCCCGCCACCCGAGCGGCACGCCGGCGTCGGCCGCCGACGAGGCACGCGACGCGCGCTACGAGAACCCATTCGCACCGCCCGACGAAACCGATGCGCCCGAGGCGCCGCGCCCGCGCTCGCTGTTCGGTGAAATCCTCGACTGGATGCTCGCGCCGCTGCTGCTGCTGTGGCCGATGAGCATCGCCGTCACCTATCTCGTCGCGAAGACGATCGCGAACGGCCCGTTCGACCGCGCGCTCGAAACCAACGCATACGTGCTCGCGCGGCAGATCCATCCGGTCAACGGCGTCGCCGAGCTGACGCTGCCGCAGCAGACGCGCGACTTCCTGCGCGCGGACAACGTCGACAGCGTGTACTTCCAGGTGCTCGGCACGCGCGGCGAGCTGGTCGCGGGCGAGGCCGACATGCCGCTGCCGCGCGACGAGGACCGCCCGCCGCCGGGCGTCGTCGTGTTCCGCGACGACCTTTTGCGCGGCAACGACGTGCGCGTCGCGTATACGACTGTCGCACTGCCGGAGCCGAGCGGCGCGCAGCCCGTGCTCGTGCAGGTCGGCGAGACGCTCGACAAGCGCAATGCACTCGCGAACGACATCATCAAGGGCGTGATCCTGCCGCAGTTCGTGATCCTGCCGCTCGCGATCCTGCTCGTCTGGTTCGGGCTGTCGCGCGGGCTCGCGCCGCTCAACGCACTGCAGGCGCACATTCGCGCGCGGCGGCCCGACGACCTGTCGCCCGTCGAGGCGCAGCGCGCGCCGCCCGAGATCGAGCCGCTCGTCACGTCGTTCAACGACCTGCTCGCGCGGCTCGAGCAAAACATGGCGTTGCAGAAGCGCTTCATCGCCGACGCCGCGCACCAGATGAAGACGCCGCTCGCGGGGCTGCGCACGCAGGCCGAATTCGCGTTGCGCCACCCCGTGCCGCCCGACGTGCAGCGCTCGCTCGAACAGATCGCGACGAGTTCCGAGCAGGCCGCGCGGCTCGTCACGCAACTGCTCGCGCTCGCGCGCGCCGAGAACCGCGCGAGCGGGCTGACGTTCGAGCCGGTCGAAATCGGCACGCTGGCGCGCCGCACGGTACGCGACTGGGTGCAGGCCGCGCTCGCGAAGCGCATGGACCTCGGTTACGAAGGCCCGGAGGACGACGCGCCGCTCGACGTCGACGGCAATCCCGTGATGCTGCGCGAGATGCTCGGCAACCTGGTCGACAACGCGATCCGCTACACGCCCGAAGGCGGCCGCATCACCGTGCGCGTGCGGGCCGAGCAGGCGGCGCGGCGCGTGCATCTCGAAGTCGAGGACACCGGGCCCGGCATCCCGGCCGCCGAACGCGACCGCGTGGTCGAGCGCTTCTACCGGATCCTCGGCCGCGAAGGCGACGGCAGCGGCCTCGGGCTCGCGATCGTGCGCGAGATCGCGACGCAGCACGGCGGCACGCTGACGCTCGACGATCATGTCTATCAGCACGCGCCGCGCCTCGCCGGCACGCTCGTGCGCATCAGCCTGCCGCTGTCGGAACCCGTCGCGGATCCAGCCTGACACGCGCGGGCCTCCTCCACCGCGCACCACGCCGCGATCGCATCGAAACCAGCGCTTTACCGTCCGTTTGCCACCCGATCGAGGGGCGAAGCGGCTGATTCGGCGCGGGTTAACGCGCAGTCGTTTTGTGCCCGGGAGTCAGTGCGCCGTAAGTTTCCGTGCCAATAATCGTCGACAGGCCCGCCCACCCAAGGCGGCCGCATATCTATATCAAGGGACTTGGAGACGATTCATGGCAACCTTAGGCGGGCAAATTTCGCACTCGCCGATGACGGCCGAAGAAAAGAAGGTGATCTTCGCGTCGTCGCTCGGCACCGTGTTCGAGTGGTACGACTTTTACCTGGCCGGGTCACTCGCGGCCTACATCAGCAAGAGCTTCTTCTCCGGGGTCAATCCGACCGCCGCCTTCATCTTCACGCTGCTCGGCTTCGCGGCCGGCTTCGCCGTGCGGCCGTTCGGCGCGATCGTGTTCGGCCGGCTCGGCGACCTCGTCGGCCGCAAGCACACGTTCCTCGTGACGATCGTGATCATGGGCCTCTCGACCTTCGTGGTCGGCTTCCTGCCCGGCTACGCGACGATCGGCATCGCGGCGCCCGTGATCTTCATCGCGATGCGGCTGCTGCAGGGCCTCGCGCTCGGCGGCGAGTACGGCGGCGCGGCGACCTACGTCGCCGAGCATGCGCCGGCGAACCGCCGCGGCTTCTACACCGCATGGATCCAGACGACCGCGACGCTCGGCCTGTTCCTGTCGCTGCTCGTGATCCTCGGCGTGCGCACGCTCATCGGCGAGGAATCGTTCGGCAGCTGGGGCTGGCGCGTGCCGTTCGTCGCGTCGATCCTGCTGCTCGCGGTGTCGGTGTGGATCCGGTTGCAGTTGAACGAATCGCCGGTGTTCCTGCGCATCAAGGCCGAGGGCAAGACGTCGAAGGCGCCGCTGACCGAAGCGTTCGGCCAGTGGAAGAACCTGAAGATCGTGATCCTCGCACTCGTCGGGCTGACCGCCGGCCAGGCCGTCGTCTGGTACACGGGCCAGTTCTACGCGCTGTTCTTCCTCACGCAGACGCTGAAGGTCGACGGTGCCAGCGCGAACATCCTGATCGCGATCGCCCTCCTGATCGGCACGCCGTTCTTCCTGTTCTTCGGCTCGCTGTCGGACCGGATCGGCCGCAAGCCGATCATCCTCGCCGGCTGCCTGATCGCGGCGCTCACCTACTTCCCGCTGTTCAAGGCGCTCACGCACTACGCGAACCCGCAGCTCGAACTCGCGACGCAGAAGGCGCCGATCACGGTCATCGCCGATCCGGCCACCTGCTCGTTCCAGTTCAACCCGGTGGGCACGTCGAAGTTCACGAGCTCGTGCGACATCGTGAAGAGCGCGCTCGCGAAGGCCGGCCTGAACTACGAGAACGTCGCGGCGCCGGCAGGCTCGACCGCCCAGATCAAGGTGGGCGACACGGTGATCCCGGCCTATGACGGCAAGGCGGCCGATGCGAAGGCGCAGGGCGCGGCGTTCGACAAGACGCTCGCGTCGACGCTGAAGGGCGCCGGCTATCCGGCCAAGGCCGACCCGGCGCAGCTCAACTGGCCGATGACGATCGTGATACTGACGATCCTCGTGATCTATGTGACGATGGTCTACGGCCCGATCGCCGCGATGCTGGTCGAGATGTTCCCGACGCGGATCCGCTACACGTCGATGTCGCTGCCCTATCACATCGGCAACGGCTGGTTCGGCGGCTTCCTGCCGGCGACCGCGTTCGCGATCGTCGCGGCGAAGGGCAACATCTATTCGGGGCTCTGGTATCCGATCGTGATCGCGCTGGCCACGTTCGTGATCGGTCTGCTGTTCGTCAAGGAGACGAAGGACTCGAACATCTACGCGCAGGATTGATGAGGTCGGGCAGGCGGGGGACACCCCGCCTGCAACCCGGGCCGATAGGCGTCGCCGGCAACTTTTTTCGGGGAAGATGAAAAAGGTGTTGACAGCCCGGCGGCACATCTGCATAATTCAATTCTTCGGCGAATTAGCTCAGTCGGTTAGAGCGACGGAATCATAATCCGCAGGTCCGGGGTTCGAATCCCTGATTCGCCACCAAATGCGAAAAGCCGCTGTTCCGCAAGGAACAGCGGCTTTTTTCATTGCTTCATCCGGCACATGCGGTGTCGCACACCGCCCGTCCTTCAGGCGCACGCGCGCGGGCGCTACGCCACCACCGATCCGCGCTCCTCGACAGAATCCGCACGCACCTTCCCGCGCCAGTTCTCGCCGCCCTCCAGCGCGGGCGTCGACTCGAACAGCTCCGCGAGCCAGTCCGCGAACACCCGCACCTTCTGCGACAGATGCCGGTTGTGCGGATACACGATCGAGATCGGCTTGGGCTTCGGATTGCAGTCGGGCAGCACCTCGACCAGAGAGCCATCGCGCAGGTTCGGCAGCACCATGAACAGCGTCGGCTGGATCATCCCGAACCCTTCGAGCCCGCACGTCACGTATGCATCCGAATCGTTGACGGTGACACTGCCGTTCATCCGCACCTCGAGCGGCTTGCCGTCGATCATGAACACCCACGGAATCGCCCGCGCGCCATGGCTCGCGCGGAAATTGACCGCATGATGGTCGGCCAGGTCGGCGATCTCGTGCGGCTCACCGTGACGCGCCAGATAGTCGGGCGACGCGCAGGTCACGCGCTTGAGCATCCCGATCCGCCGCGCGACCATCGACGAATCCTCGAGCGGCCCGACCCGGATCATGCAGTCGATGCCCTCCTCGACCGGATCGACGTAGCGGTCCGACAAGCCGAGGTCGAGCGTGATGTCCGGATAGCGCTGCCGGAAGATCGACAGCGCCGGCAACACCACGCGCCGCCCGAGCGAACTCGGCATGTGCACGCGCAGCACGCCGCTCGGCTTGCGGTTGCCGGTCTGGAAACTTGCGTCGGCCTCCGCGATCTCCGAGATGATCTTCATGCAATGCTCGTAGTACGCGGCGCCCTCCGGCGTCAGCGACAGCCGGCGCGTCGTCCGGTGCATCAGCCGCACGCCGAGCAGCGCCTCGAGATTCTGGATGATGGTCGTGACCGACGCGCGCGGCATCGCGAGCGTGTCGGCCGCGCGCGTAAAGCTGTTCGCGTCGACCACGCGGGTGAAAACTTCCATTGCCTGGATGCGGTCCATGCTGCGCCCCCTTCGAATCGCCAACAGGACAGAATAGAGCGCGCAACGGGCGCGGCACAAGCCCCCGTCCATTGTTCTCCACTTCTGAATAGTCAACGCGCTTCGGACTGGAAAGTAACCGGCTTTCGTTCAGTTCGGCGCGACGATCGTTCCGTCCCCGGCTGCCGCGCGCCGGCCGGCCGCGGCACGCCCGCGCGTTAGCGCACGAACCGCTCGCGATAGCCCTGCGGCGACACGCCGAGCACGCGCACGAAACTGCGCCGCAGCGTCTCCTCCGAACCGAAGCCGCACCGCGTGGCGATCCGCTTGACGGGCCACGCGGTTTCGCCGAGCAAACGCTGCGCGGCCTCGACGCGAATCTGTTCGACCGCGCGCGCGGGCGTGCGGCCGGTCCCCGCGCGGTAGTGACGCACGAAGCTGCGCTCGCTCATGCTGACGCGCTCGGCGAGCGCGGGCACCGACAGGTCGGCCGTCAGGTGCTCGGCGATCCACGCATGCAGTTCGCCGAAGCGGTCGTCGGTGCACTGCATCGACAGCATCGCGCTGAACTGCGCCTGCCCGCCCGGCCGCTTCAGGAACACGACGAGTTCGCGCGCGGCGTCGAGCGCGACCGCTCGCCCGAGATCCTCCTCGACGAGCGCGAGCGCGAGATCGATGCCGGCCGTCACGCCGGCGGACGTCCACAGCGCGCCTTCGCGGATGAAGATCGGATCAGGCTCGACGCGCACGTTCGGGTAGCGCGCCGCGAATTCGTCGCAGCGCGCCCAGTGCGTGACCGCACGCCGCCCGTCGAGCAGGCCGGCCTCGGCGAGCAGGAACGCGCCGGTGCAGACCGACGCGACACGTCGCGCGCGCTGCGCCTGCTGCCGGACCCAGCGCACCATCCGCACATCCTGCGACGCGGCGCGCACGCCCTTGCCGCCGGCCACGATCACCGTATCCGGCCGTCCGGCGGAGCGCAGCGAATCGGCCATCACGACGAGGCCGGACGACGTCTCGATCGGCCCGGCCTCGGCGGCGACGACGCGCGGCGCATACGGCGCGGGCTGACCACGTTCCTCGGCGAGTTCGTTGACGGACGCGAACACCTGCAGCGGCCCAGTCACGTCGAGCAACTGCGCACGGGGGAACGCGAGAATCAGGATCGAGCGCGGCGCGGTAGACATGGTGATTGGCTGAAAACGTGGGTGATATGGCAATTTCGCCAAACACTACGCGCCTAGAATCGATCTGTCCATCGTGCGCCGGTCGCGGCGCCCCCCTTCCCTACGGAGTGTTCGCATGACCCTGCATATCGGCCTTCTCGTGTTTCCGGGCGTCCAGCAACTCGATCTCACCGGCCCGCACGACGTGCTCGCCTCGCTGCCCGACGCGGCTGTCCACCTCGTCTGGAAATCGCGCGACACCGTCGCGTCGAGCAGCGGCCTCGCGCTCACGCCGACCTGCACATTCGACGACTGCCCGCCGCTCGACGTGATCTGCGTGCCCGGCGGAATCGGAATCAACGACCTGCTGCTCGATGCCGAAACGATCGCGTTCGTACAGCAGCGCGCGGCCACCGCGCGCTACGTGACGTCGGTCTGCACGGGCGCGCTGCTGCTCGGCGTGGCCGGCCTGCTGCGCGGACGCCGCGCGACGACGCACTGGGCGTTTCACGGGCTGCTCGAGCCGCTCGGTGCGGTGCCCGTGCACGAGCGCGTGGTGCGCGACGGCAACCTGATCACCGGCGGCGGCGTGACGGCCGGCATCGACTTCGCATTGACGATCGCCGCCGAACTCGCTGGCGACGAAGAGGCGCAGTCGATCCAGCTGGCGCTCGAATACGCGCCCGCGCCGCCGTTCGACGCGGGCTCGCCGGATACGGCACCCGCGTCGGTCCTGAAGCGCGTGACCGAGCGCTCGGCGGCAGCGCTGGAGAAGCGCAAGCAGACGATCGATGCGGCCTTGCGCGCGATGGCGCGCTGATCCCGAACACACTGAATCCGGCGGGCAAGCGACGCGACCATGCCACACCCGCCCTGCACGGCATCCACACTCACGGACCTTCGATGAACATCATCCGCGGCACCGCGTTCACCGCCGAGCGCCCATGGGGCGCGCTGGACGTCGCGAACCTGAACGGCATCACGGTCCGCCTGCACTGGACCGATCAGCCGTACCGATGGCATGTGAACGACGGAGAGGAAGTTTTCGCGGTGCTCGACGGCCGTGTCGAGATACGCTACCGGGAAGCGGGCATCGAGCACGCGACGGTGCTCGAAACGGGAGACGTATTCCACGCGACGATCGGCACCGAGCACGTCGCGCACCCGCTGGGCGAAGCACGCATCCTGGTGATCGAGACCGAAGGCAGCGTCTGACGACGGGCAGCCCGCGGCGGGCGTCGCACCGATTCGACGGGCATCAGCCCGAAATGGTGCCCGTGCCCTGCGACGGGATCAGCTTCGGTTGCGGCGTGCACTGGCACTGGCATAGGTCGTGTTCGAGCGCGACGACCTTGCCCATCACGGTCATCGTCCGCTCGCCGCCGTCGGACACGATCACGCCCTGGGTCTTGCACGCGGCGCAGAACACGGGCGCGCCGAGATAGGCGAGCTCGCGGCCGTCGAACGACGAATTGGCGATGCCGTCGAGCACGACGCCGCCATGGTCGGTCGTGTCGCCCTTCAGAATGAATTTGCGGCTCATGGTTCGGCTCTCCCTCGGAAAACGCCGCGCGGCACGGCGTCGGGCCGCGTCCGGGCAGTCGGTATCCGCCCGTCGGTCGCGGGCGTTTCGCGAGGATATCACCGCGCGCTCGAGCGCCGCCGTGCGGATCAGAACTTGTGCCGCATGCCGACCCGCGCCAGGAACTGCCGGTCGTTCGCGGCTGCACCCGGACCGTTGATCGCCGCGACGGCCGCGTGCCCCGTCGAGTCGGTGCCCGATGCGCGCTGATAGACGGCGCTCACGTAGACGTCGGTGCGCTTCGACAGGAAATAGTCGAGCCCCGCCGCGACCTGGTGATACGTCGCGCCGTCGCGGCCGTTCACGCCGCCGCCGCGCGTGTAGTCGTACGCCAAGCCGCCGAACAGGTAAGGCATGAACTGGTAGCGCACGCTCGCCTCGGCGTTGTTGAACACCGCGTTGCCGGACACGCCGCCCGGGTTCGGCCCGGACGACAAGTCGCCGAGCTGGCGAAACGACGTGTTCGTATACATCGCGCCGAGCGTCATCGCGCCGATCGCATAGGTGCCGCCCACCGCCGCGACCTGCAGCGTGCGCGCGGATGCATAGCCGGAATACACCGGCGACAGCATGTTGTTGCCCGGCACGCCGCCGACGGTTGGCGCAGGGCTGCCGGTCGTGCCGAAGAACGACACGTTCGGGTTGCGCGCATTGAGGTAGCCGGCCGCCACCGCGAGCGGCCCGCGCGTGTAGCCGACCGTGGCCGACCACACCTGGTTGCGCGTCGCCGCGCCCGCGATGCCGCCCACCCCATACATCGCCGCGAAGCGGACCCCGCCGTAGTCGTTGCTCGTGAACTTGATCGCGTTATTGGTCGAGTTCGCGTTGTTCACGTTGTCGAGGTCGCCGGGGTGCGCGACCATGTAACCGCCGAACAGCGCGGCGGCCTCGAGCGGCCCGAGGAAGTCGACGTTGGTGTCGTACTGCCGCCCGAGCGTGACGGTGCCGAACGGCCCCGACAGCCCGACGAACGCCTTCTTGCCGAAGATCAGCCCGCCCTGCCCGAGCTTGCCGGTGCTCGGATCGAAACCGTTCTCGAGCGTGAAGACCGCCGCCAGCCCGCCGCCGAGATCCTCGCTGCCGCGCAGCCCCCAGCGGCTCGCCTGCTGCACGCCACCCAGCATCCGCAGCGCGGGCTTGCCGCTCACCGTGCCGTTCGGGCCAATCGTCGCGATGTTGCTCGCATAGGTCAGCCCCTCATCGATAATGCCGTACAGCGTGACGCTGCTCTGGGCGTGCGCCGCACCCGCGATCAGCGCGACACCCGCGCCGGCCAACAGCTTCTTCTTCATCGAACGATCTCCAGTGCGCGGGTCGAATGGCGACACACGGGCGCACGCCCCCCGCAGGCGCGCGGCCTGCTCCGGTGCAAACCGGAACGGTCGGGGTCAGTCGGGAAAGGCGGTCAGCGCAGTGCGTCGGCAACAACCGGCGGCGGCGTCCAGCGCCGGCCGGCCGCGACTTCGTACGCATGGCCGAACTGCAGCACGCCCCAGTCGTCGCGGTAGCCGCCGACGATCTGCATGCCGATCGGCAGGCCGGCCTCGGAGAATCCGCACGGGACCGACAGGATCGGCGCCTCGGTCGATGACAGCAGCCAGCACACGCGCATCCAGTCGATGTAGGTCGTGTTCTCGACGCCGAGCACATCGGCGGGCACGCGCAGCGCAGCGTCGAACGGCATCACCTGCGTCGTCGGCAGCACGTAGAACGCGTAGCGCTGCATGAACGCGCGCATCCGCTCGAACAGGCGCGTCTTGCGCACGAACAGGCGGCCGAGATCCGCGGCGGCGAGCGAACGATGCAGCCGGTATTCTTCGCGGAGTTCGGGTTTCAACGCCGCGCGCTGCCGCTCGTCGAAGCCGTCCATCAGCGTGCCGATCATCCAGGCACGCTCGATCCGGAACAGGTCTTCGGCTTCGGCGAGATCGGGGTCGTCGAATTCGACTTCGCAGCCGAGCGACGTGAACACGCGCGCCTGCGCATCGACCGCGCGCCGGATCTCGGGATCGACCGGCACGCCGGGCAAGCCGCGCGACATCGCGATGCGCGTGCCGCGGAAATCGCGTTCGAGCGGCTGCGCGAAGCGCGCGCCCGGCTCCGCGATTTCGGTCGCGGTTTCGCCGCTCGGCCCGGCGATCGCGGACAGCAGCAGTGCCGTGTCGGCGACATCGCGCGCCATCGGCCCGTCGACGCCGAGCGTCGCCCAACCGTTCTGGTCCGGCGCGCGCGGCACGCGCCCGGGCGACGGCCGCAGCCCGACGACGTTGTTCCACGCGGCCGGGTTGCGCAGCGAACCGCCCATGTCGCTGCCGCACGCGAGCGGATTCATCCCGCATGCGAGCGCCGCGGCCGCGCCACCGCTGCTGCCGCCGGCGGAGCGCGTCAGGTCCCACGGGTTGCGCGTCGCGCCGAACACCTCGTTGAACGTATGCGAGCCGGCGCCGAATTCCGGCGTGTTCGACTTGCCGATCATCAGTGCGCCGGCGCTCGCACAGCGCCGCACGATCAGCGCGTCGTGCGGCGGGACGTGGTCGGCGAACAGCGGCGAACCGAACGTCGTGCGCACACCGCGCGTCGCGGTCAGATCCTTCTGCGACACCGGCAGCCCATGCAGCGGCCCCTGCCATTCGCCGCGCGCCCAGCGTGTGTCGAGCTCACGTGCGCGGGCGCGCAGCGCATCGGGGTCGACCACGGTGACGAGCGCATTCACGCGCGGGTTGATCATTGCGATGCGCGCGAGATGCGCATCGAGCAGGTCGCAGGCGCTGATCTGCCGGGACTTCAGCAACTCGAGCATGGTGCGCGCGGGCAGGTCGCACAGATCGCCGGCGGCAACGTCGGCCGGCGACGGCGAAAACGAAACGGTGGGGGTCATGGAATGAATCGAAGAAGAAGGAAATCGGTCGGTCAGTGATCCTGATCGCTTCGGTCCGAGGCGAACGCGAGCGCGACGAGCGACAGCAGGCCGCAGACGATCACGTACCACGCGGGCGCTGCCGGATTGCCGGTCGCCCCGATCAGCCAGGTGACGATGAACTGCGCGAAGCCGCCGAAGATCGACACGCCGCCCGCATACGCGATCGACAGCGCGGTCGCGCGCGTGCTCTTCGGAAACAGCTCCGCGAGGATCACGCCGTTCGCGCCCGCATTGATCGAGTGCAGCGCGGCGAGCAGCATCACGACCGCGTACATCGTCGCGATCGACGGCACCGCGCGGATCAGCCAGAAGCCAGGCAGGATCAGCACGGTCAGCGCCACGCGCGTCCACAGCGCAACGCGCTTGCTGCCGACACGATCCGACAGGCGTCCGCCGATCGGTGCGGCGACGAACATCACCGCACCGGACAGGATCCCGCACCACAGCGCGGTATCCATCGACAGGTGCAGCACGCGGATCGCGTACGTCGACATGTAATAGAGGACGATGAAGTGCGCGGCGGTGCCGCCGACCACGAGGCCGAGCGCGGTCAGCACGGCGCCGCCGTCGCGCCGCAGCACGGTGCCGAGCACCGCGGACGAGCGCCGCGCGGCCGCGGCCGGCGCGTGCTGTTCGATCGCATTGAAGCGCGCGCGCAGATACAGGCCGACCGGCGCGATCAGCACGCCGGCGAGAAACGGCACGCGCCAGCCCCACGATTCGAGCGCGGCCGGTTCGAGGAAATACGACAGGAGGAAGCCGACGAACGAACCGGCCAGTGCCGCCGCGCCCTGGCTCGCGAACTGCCAGCTCGTGTAGTAGCCGCGTTCGCCAGGCGGTGCACGCTCGGCGAGCAGCGACGTCGATACGCCGACTTCGCCGCCGGCGGAGAAGCCCTGCAGCAACCGTGCGAGCACGACCAGCACGGGCGCCGCGACGCCGATCTGCGCGTAGGTCGGCAGGACGCCGATCATCCCGGTGCCGATCGCCATCGTGACGAGCGTGAGGTTCATCGCCGGCACGCGGCCGAAGCGATCGGCGACCAGCCCGATCACGACGCCGCCGACCGGTCGCGCGATGAAGCCGACGCCGAACGTCGCGACCGACATCAGCAATTGCTGCTGCGCGGACGCAGCCGGGAAAAACAGTTTTCCAAGCAGCACCGCGAAGAAGCTGAACACGGTGAGATCGAAGAATTCGAGGCCGTTGCCGATCGTGATCGCGACGATCAACTGGCGATTGGACGGGGATGCGGCAACGTCGCCGACATGCCCGCCGAACATGCTGTCCGCTCGGGGCGCCTTCATGAAGGTATGTCTCCGTACTGGTTATGCGTATCGGGTGCGTGTCTGGTGCGGGGCCTGTTCGACAGCCTGCGCATGCAGTCTAGGCATTCAAAATACGCAGCCCGGAGCGACATTTTTCGATCGTGATAACGCCCGGTTATCGCGCGCTTTGCCCGCGCGATCGCGGTGTAGGATACGAACGTCGCTACTGCCGCCGCGCCCCGCCACGCCGTGAAACACCACCAGCTCCGGGCGCTTGCCGCCATCGCCGAACACGGCAGCCTGCGCGCCGCCGCGCGCGCGATTCATCTGTCCCAGCCCGCGCTCACGAAGGCGATCCGCGAACTCGAGCAGGACCTCGGCGTGCCGCTCGTCACGCGCAACGCGCGCGGTGCGCAGCTCACGCGCTTCGGCCAGGCCGTCTATGCACGCGCGCGGCTGATCCTCGCCGAGATGCAGCACGCGCGCGACGACGTGATCCATCTGTCGGGCGGCAAGGAAGGCGCGCTCGCGTGCGCGCTGACGCCGCTGATGTCGCTCGGCTTCCTGCCGGCCGCGCTCGACGCGTTCCGCCAGCGCATGCCGACGATCCGCCTCGACGTGCGCG
The DNA here is from genome assembly GCF_011753085.1 of Burkholderia sp. Tr-862. NCBI lineage: Bacteria > Pseudomonadati > Pseudomonadota > Betaproteobacteria > Burkholderiales > Burkholderiaceae > Burkholderia > Burkholderia sp. Tr-862. The sequence goes on along the minus strand of NZ_VWWG01000053.1, from coordinate 23,156 downwards.
AAGGCTTTCTCGACACGGCGCTGCCGCGCCTGCGCGACGGCTCGCTCGACTTCGTGATCGCGATCGTCGATGCGACGCGGCTGTCGCCCGAATTCACGTTCCGGCCGCTCATCGAATCGGAGCTGATCCTGATGACGCGCGCGAGCAATCCGCTGCGCCACTGCACGTCGCTCGCGCAGCTGCAGGATGCGCAGTGGGTGCTCAACACGTCGCCGGAAAGCATCGGCCGACTGCTGCAGAACGTGTTCGTCGCGCACGGCTACCCGGCACCGCAGCCGATCGTCGAATGCACGTCGTTCAGCGCGGCGTTCTCGCTGTCGGTGCATACCGACAGCGTGTCGTGCGTGCCGAAGCTCTTCATGGAGATCGACTGGATACGCGAGCGGATGGTCACGATCGACGTGAAGGAGACGATTCCGACCGTGTCGGCCGGCGTGCTCACGCGGCGCGATGCGCTGAACACGGTCGCATGCGACTACCTGATCCACTGCTTCGTCGAAGCCGTGCGCCGGTACGATCCCGCGAAACTGCTGTGGCGATAGCGACCTGTCCTATCCGATTCGAATCGCACTACGAATATCGATCGTCTTTATAAGAAAAATCACGTCTATTTTCGTACAATTACTAAATACAAATAGATTAAGAAGGTTTATATAGGACCAATCCCAAGAATAAAATCCAACGGGGAGATGGCCCCCTGAACCCGTTATTCTGAAACCGTTCCAGCGGTCGATCAACACATCATTTCATAATACTTATTCGCCTGAATCGGTCGTTCAAATAAACGAATCGACAGATAGAATTAAACAAACAATTCTATTTCTCGATAAAAAAATGGACGAACTCCTGCCAATGCGGCTATTCATCAAGGTGGCCGAACTTCACAGTTTCGCGCGTGCAGCCACGGAACTGAACATCTCCAACTCGTCGGCCACCCGCCTCATCATGGGCATCGAGGACCGGCTCGGCGCACGCCTGCTGAACCGCACGACGCGCAGCCTGTCGCTGACCGACGCCGGTCATCTGTATCTCGCGCAGATCCGTCACGTGATCGAGGAAATCGACCGCGTCGAGGAAACGATCGCGTCGATGCATCACGAACCGATCGGATCGCTGAAGATCGCCGCGCCGGTCATGTTCGGCATGCACGTGCTCGCACCGGCAATCGATGCGTTCAAGACGCTGCATCCGGCCATCGTGCCGGAAGTCACGATCGTGGACCGCCATGTCGACCTCGTGTCGGAGGGCTTCGACGTCGGGCTGCTGCTGTCGCAACGCATCAGCACCAACACGCTGGTGACGCGCCCGCTCACGCGACTCAAGCGAATCGTCTGTGCGGCACCCCGGTATGTCGAAACACACGGCGCACCGACCCATCCGCACGATCTCGCGTCGCACGCGTGCCTGACGTTCCATGCCGATTTCGCGGGCGAATACCTGTCGTTCGATCACGAGCCGACGCGCGTCGCCGTGCGGCCGAATAAATCCGCGTCGTCGAACAACATTGGGTTGATCCGGAACTGGGCGTTGTCGGGCATGGGCATCGCGGTGCTGCCCGACTTCCTCGTCGAATCGGATCTCGCCGACGGACGGCTGCTCGCGCTGCTTCCCGACTATCGGCTGGAGGAACTCGAGATGAATATCGCGTACCCGAGCCGGCGGCACTTTCCGCGCAAGACCCGGCTGTTCGTCGATCACCTGGTCGAGTATTTCGTCAGGTGAAAGAAGGGTTCGATCGCGCACCTTTTTTTGCATCGACGACAGGCGCCGTCGACCCACCCGCGGCCCGCCGCGAAACCACGCCAGCCGGGCCCCGGGCAGCCGCGCCACTGCCCGCGAACGGTGCGGGCACACCTGTTGCGTCGCTGCATCTCAGTAGTGAACCGCTCTTGGCAGCCGGCCGTTGAGGACTACACTAATCCTTAATGAGGTGCGGCCGGAGCCCGTGCCTCCAGGGAGACGCCGCCATGAATCGGCCACTGAATCGCATCCTGCCGCGCGTGACCGGTGGTGCATCGGTCTGGACGTGGATCAAGTGGTCGTTGCTGGCCGCGCTGGTGATCGCCGTCGCGATCATTGCGCGGCTCGTGATGACCGAGATCGCGACGTCGCGCATGCAGGCGCACTACCTGTCCGAACTCACCCGCGACGTCGGCTACACAGTCGAGGCCGGCACGAGCGACCACATCCGCTTCCCTGCCAACGGGCCGTACGACCAGCGCCTGGGTTATTCGATGATCCCGGCGTTCCAGCAGCGTCTGCTCGCGCGCGGCTTCGTCGTCGGCAAGCAGGCGCGCGATTCCGACCGGATGCTGTCACTCGCTGATCACGGCCTGTTCCTTCCTTACGAAGAGAAAGACCAGACCGGGCTGATGCTGTTCGACTCGACCGGCTCCCCGCTGTTCGCGACCGTGTTCCCGCAGCGCGTCTATACCGACTTCGACACGGTGCCGCGCGTGGTCGCCGATTCGCTGATGTTCATCGAGGATCGCTACCTGCTCGATGCGAACCAGCCGAACCGCAATCCGGCGATCGACTGGGGGCGCTTCAGCCGCGCGCTCGCCGACCAGGCGATGCACGTCGTCAACCATCACCAGGCGCGCCCGGGCGGCAGCACGCTCGCGACGCAGATCGAGAAGTTCCGCCATTCGCCCGACGGCCGCACCGCGACACCGCCGGAGAAGCTGCGCCAGATCGCGTCCGCGTCGATCCTCGCGTACCTGAACGGCCCGCAGACGATGCTCGCGCGCCGCGCGATTTTGGTGCGCTACCTGAACTCGGTGCCGCTCGCCGCGCGGCCGCACGTGGGTGAAATCACCGGTATCGGCGACGGTCTCGCCGCGTGGTACGGCCGCGACTTCAACGACGTGAACCGCATCCTGTCCGCGCCGACGACCGGTGACAACGTCGACGCACAGGGCAAGGCGTTCCGCGAGGTGCTGTCGCTGATCATCGCGCAGCGCGCGCCGTCGTACTTCCTGAATCACGGCTATCCGGCGCTGCAGAAGCTGACCGACAGCTACCTGCGGCTCCTGTCGAACGGCGGCGTGATCTCTCCCGCGCTGCGCGATGCGGCGCTCGCCGCGCAGATCGAGCGCAGCGCGCCGCCGGCCGCCGCGCACGTGCAGTCGTTCGTGTCGCGCAAGGCCGTGACGTCCGCGCGCGCGTCGCTGCTCTCGGCGCTCGGCATCAACGACCTGTACCAGCTCGACCAGTTCGACCTGGAAGCCACCAGCACGCTCGACAACGGCGTGCAGCAGGCGGTCGCCAACCGGCTCGCGCTGGCGTCGACCCGCGCCGGCGCGCAGGCAGCCGGCCTGTACGGCTTCGAGATGCTCGCGCCGAAGGACGACCCGTCTCATCTGACGTACAGCTTCACGCTGTACGAGCATCGCAACGGCGCGAACATGCTGCGCGTGCAGACCGACAGCGTGAACCAGCCGTTCGACGTGAACCGCGGCGGCCGCATCAACCTCGGCTCGACCGCGAAACTGCGCACGCTGATCACCTACCTGCAGATCGTCTCCGAGCTGCACGCGCGCTACGGCAACCTGTCGAACGCACAACTCGCGCACGTGAAGCCCGATCCGATCGACGGGCTGTCGCACTGGGCGCTCGACTACCTGTCGCATACGCGCGACCGCTCGCTGCAGGCGATGCTCGATGCGGCGGTCGAACGCAAGTACTCGGCGAGCCCCGACGTGTTCTACACGGGCGGCGGCGCACAGGTGTTCTCGAACTTCGAAAAGTCGGACAACGGCCGCATCCTAACGCTGCATACGGCGTTCGAGCATTCGGTCAACCTGGTGTTCGTGCGGCTGATGCGCGACATCGTCCATTACGAAATGCTGAAGGCCGCCGGCCCGTCGACGTCGTGGCTCGGCGATCCGGAGCAGCGCAAGCATTACCTCGAGCAGTTCGTCGACGGCGAAAGCAAGGTCTACGTGAAGCGCTACTACACGCGCTACGCGGGCAAGACGCCCGACGACGCGCTCGCGCTGATGCTGCAGGACGTGCGCAAGTCGCCGCCGAAGATCGCGACGGTGCTGCGCAGCGTCGCGCCGAACGAATCGCTCGCGTGGTTCGCGGCTCACATGCGCGCGCAGCTGAAGGGCACGCCGGCCGCGACGCTGTCGGACGACGATCTCGCCGCGCTCTACGCGAAGTACGCGATCGACCGCTTCAACCTCAACGATCGCGGCTACATCGCGAGCGTCCACCCGCTCGCGCTGTGGACCCTCAATTACCTGCGCGCCCACCCGAACGCGCCGCTCGCCGACGTCCAGCGCGACAGCCGCGATGCACGCTTCTACACGTACTCGTGGCTGTTCAAGACGCGCTACCACGCGACCCAGGACCGCCGTATCCGCCGCATGGTCGAGTTGCGCGCGTACGCGGAAGTCACGAAGGCGTGGCGCGCGCTCGGCTACCCGTTCGCGGAAGTCACGCCGTCGTACGCGGCCGCGATCGGCGCATCGGGCGATCAGCCGGACGCGCTCGCGAAACTGATCGGCCTGATCGCGAACGGCGGCCAGAAGGCGCCGACCGAGACGATCACGCGCCTCGACTTCGCGAAGGGCACGCCGTACGAAACGCGCTTCGTGCGCGCGGCCGCGCAGCCGCAGCCGGTGCTGTCGCCCGAGATCGTCAACGTGGCGCGCACGCTGCTGCGCGACGTCGTGCAGCACGGCACCGCGCGGCGTCTCGCGGGCGGCTTCACGCTGCCCGACGGCAAGACGCTCGAGGTGTACGGCAAGACCGGGACGGGCGACCAGCGCTTCAATGTCTACGCGCGCGGCGCGCGGCTGATCGAGTCGCGCAAGGTCAACCGCAGCGGCACGTTCGTGTTCGTGCTCGGCGACCGCTTCTTCGGCGTGCTGACGGCGACCGCGCACGAGCCGTACGCGGCGCGCTACGACTTCACGAGCGCGATGGCCGTGCAGTTGCTGAAGTCGATGGCGCCGGCGCTCGCGCCGCTGATCGAGCGCCCGGTCGAAGCCGGCACGCGCACGACGGGCCCCGCGCCGCAGGCGGAAACGCCCACGCCGCAGGCCGCGCCGGTCGAGCCGTCCTGACGGCCGCCCGCGCGCTCACGCGACGACGCGCCGCTCAGTGCGAGCGGCCGTCGTAATGCGTGACGGGCAGCGCGTCGATATCGACATCCTCGAGGCATCGCACGTTGATCGCGGCCATCGCGGTGCCGTTCGGATGCGTACCCTCGCCGAACGCGTGAATCCCGCAGCGCTTGCAGAAGCGATGACGGATCACGTGCTTGTTGAACATGTAGGTCGACAGATTGTCGTCGGGCGTGAGGAGCGTCATGTGGTCGCGCGGCACGAACCACATCAGCGCGCCCTTGCGCCGGCAGATCGAGCAGTTGCAGGCCATCACGCCCTGCAGGTCGCCTTCCGCCTCGAACTTCACGTCGCCGCAGTGACAGCTTCCGCGATAGAGCATGGTCGTCTCCCGGTGCGGCCCGTGCGCGACGACGGCACCCGGGCGGGACACCGTTGGCCGGGCCGATCCATGCAGGTACAGTAGCGCGCACATGCGCCGCACGCAATGTCCGGCGGCGCCCGTCCCGACCCGCCCCAAACCAAGGAAAACCGTCATGCTCGAACTGCGCCCCGGCTGCGAATGCTGCGACAAGGACCTGCCGCCCGATTCGGCGGAGGCGCGCATCTGTACCTTTGAATGCACGTTCTGCGCGACCTGCACCGAAGAGGTGCTGAAGGGCCGCTGCCCGAACTGCGGCGGCGACCTGGTCGCTCGCCCGCGCCGGCCGGCGAGCCTGCTCGCGAAGTATCCGGCGTCGACGGAGCGCATCCACAAGCCGGGCGGCTGCGCGAACGCCTGACGGCGCCGCCTCGCCCGCCGCTTCCCGTCACGACATCTCGATCCGCGCGCGCGTGATCGCAAGCAGCGACGCCATCGCGCGGCGCGCGCCGTCCTCGTCGCGCACGCCGATTGCGTCGGCGACGGCCGCATGCTCGGCGAGCGACGCATTGAACACGTGCGCCCGGCGCGCGTTCAGGTGCAGCTGCGCCTCGAGCGTGCGGTCGATCAGCGCGCCGAGCGGCACCAGCAGCTCGTTGCCGCCGGCCTCCAGCACGCTCAGGTGAAAGCGCAGGTCCGCGCGCACCCATTCGTCGACGTTGCGCGCGGCGGCCATCGCGCGCACCGCGTCCTCGATCGCGTCGAACGCGCCGGGCCCGTGCGCACGCGCGGCCAGCGCGGCCGCGTGTGGCTCGATCATTTCGCGCATCTCCTGCAGCTTGAGCGCGAACGCGAGCGGCGGCGCAACCCGCGCGTACCAGTCGAGCAGGTCGGCGTCGAGCAGGTTCCAAGCGCGGCGCGGCCGCACACGCGTGCCGACCTTCGGCCGCGATTCGACCAGCCCCTTCGACGTCAGCGTGCGCAGCGCCTCGCGCAGCACCGTGCGGCTCACGCCGAACATCTCCATCAGGTCCGGCTCCCGCGGCAGCAGCGATTCGGGCGGATAGTCGCCACGCAGGATCGCCGTCGCAAGGCGGAAGGACGTTTGTCCATGCAGGTCGCGTTGAATGATCGTTCTCCGTTGGCCGGGCACGCCGCGGCTGTCCACTATCTGCACAATAGTGCTATTAATACTATTTTTTAGCGCGCTACGCTAGGATAACCGTCACGTACTCGACGGCGCCGCATCCGCACGTCCGCGCCGCTCAACCCAGGAGACTCGCGACATGAAAATCATCCGCCTCGAAACCTTCGTCGTCCCACCGCGCTGGCTGTTCCTCAAGATCGAAACCGACGAGGGCATCGTCGGCTGGGGCGAGCCGGTGGTCGAGGGCCGCGCGCACACGGTCGAAGCCGCCGTGCAGGAACTCGCCGACTATCTGGTCGGCAAGGATCCGCTGCTGATCGAGGATCACTGGCAAGTGATGTACCGCGCCGGCTTCTACCGCGGCGGTCCGATCATGATGAGCGCGATCGCGGGCGTCGACCAGGCGCTGTGGGACATCAAGGGCAAGCATCACGGCGTGCCGGTGCACGCGCTGCTCGGCGGCCAGGTGCGCGACCGCATCAAGGTGTATTCGTGGATCGGCGGCGACCGGCCGAGCGATGTCGCGAACAACGCGCGCGCGGTGGTCGAGCGCGGCTTCAAGGCCGTGAAGATGAACGGCTCCGAGGAGCTGCAGATCGTCGACACCTACGACAAGGTCGAGCAGGTGATCGCGAACGTCGCGGCGGTGCGCGACGCGGTCGGCCCGCACGTCGGGATCGGCGTCGACTTCCACGGCCGCGTGCACAAGCCGATGGCGAAGGTGCTCGCGAAGGAGCTCGATCCGTACAAGCTGATGTTCATCGAGGAGCCGGTGCTGTCGGAGAACGCCGAGGCGCTGCGCGACATCGTGAATCAGACCAACACGCCGATCGCGCTCGGCGAGCGGCTCTACTCGCGCTGGGACTTCAAGCACATCCTCGCGGGCGGCTACGTCGACATCATCCAGCCCGACGCGTCGCACGCCGGCGGCATCACCGAGTGCCGCAAGATCGCGACGCTCGCGGAAAGCTACGACGTCGCGCTCGCGCTGCACTGCCCGCTCGGCCCGATCGCGCTGGCCGCGTGCCTGCAGCTCGATGCGGTCAGCTACAACGCGTTCATCCAGGAACAGAGCCTCGGCATCCACTACAACCAGGGTAACGACCTGCTCGACTACCTGCGCAACCCCGAGGTGTTCCGCTACGAAGACGGCTTCGTCGCGATCCCGCAGGGCCCGGGGCTCGGCATCGACGTCAACGAGGAGAAGGTGCGCGAGATGGCGAAGACGGGCCATCGCTGGCGCAATCCGGTGTGGCGCCACGCGGACGGCAGCGTCGCCGAGTGGTGATGCAGGGGTGAAGTGAGACGAGATGAGGTGCGATGCGCGGCGGACAAGCCGCGCATCGGCGTCGAGACGGCCGCCCGACAGGCGGCCGTTCTTGCATCTGCAGCATGCGGCTCATGCGGGGACGGGGCCCCGCGCCGAACCCGCCGTCAACCGAGCGCCGCGAACCCCGGCACGCAGAACGACAGCACGGCGGCCGCGACGAACACGGCGATCATCGTCAGCGCTTCGAGATGCAGGATGTTGCGGAACGTGTGCGCGTCTTCGGTCGACGCGGTACGGCGCAGGCGCGGCAGCGCGGAGAAGCGGTTCAGGCCGCCGAGCACGAGCGCGAGCGCGACGAGCAGCAGCTTGAGCAACAGCACGCGCCCCCACGTGCTGCCGTCGAGCGGCGCGAGCGAGCCGCCGAGCCCGCGCAGCGCATTGAGCACGCCGGTGCCGAGCACGAAGACGACCGCGATCACTGACGTTCGCGACAGTTGCTGGCCGATCCGGATCAGTGCGCCGCGCGCGACCGACGAACCGAGCACCGGCAGCACCGCGAGCCCGGCCGCGAGCACGAGGCCGCCCCACACCGCGGTGGCCAGCAGGTGCAGCGTCTGCACGCCGACCGCCGCGGACAACGGGCCCGTGTCGGCCGCATGGCCGAGCGACGCCTTGCCGGCCGCGACCACGATCACCGCGAGCCACAGCACGGCGTGCGCGAGCGGGCCCTCGGGCTTCGCCAGCGCGACGATCGCGAGCAGCACGGCGCCGGCGAACGCGACGCTCCATGCAAAGCCCGCATGCGTCTGCATGAGCATGGCCGGAATCGCAGCGAACGCGCCGCCGAGCCCCGCGCCGCTCATCGACGCGGCTTCATACACGAGCCAGCCGAGATCGGCGAGCACGAGCGCCAGCGCCGCCGCGACCAGCGAATGTTGCGCGCGCAGCCATGCATGATGCGACGGCGCGACGACCGGCCGCGCGCCGTCCTTGCCGAGCCACCCCTTGAGCAGCGCCGAGCCGACCGCCATCGCGAACGTCGCGTCCATCAAGGCCGCGAGCGCGACCTGCCCGATCCACAAGCTGTCGATCCTCATTGCGCGCGCCCTCCCGAAAACGGCCGGCGGGCAACGCGGCGGCAAGTGGAACGACAGCGGGAAGACGGCAACGGCACGGTAGGGAACGTCATCGATGAATCCGGAAACGGGGGAAATGACTGGATCTGCGGCGGAGGCGGCGCCGCGCGACCCGCGAGTGTACGGTCTTCGATGGTCAAAGCGCACGCCGGTTCACATCATCCGTACATATAGCGCGGCAAATTGTCGCAAGTCGCAAACAGACAGGAACCCATGTCCTTTTGCCAAATAGCCGCCATTACCCATCGATGATAGAATGCCGCGTCGCAGCAGCCCGGCTGCCCTGCCATCCATGCGCCGAGCCGATCGTAGCCCGGACAGGTCCCCGACGAATAAACATGGAGTCTCGTGTGTCTTCAAGACGCCTCTTCCGTCCGTTGCTCGCCGTTCTCTTGATCGGTGGCGCGGGCCTTATGAGCGCTGCTCAAGCGCAGACCAAGCCCACGGAGCAAGCGCACGCCCAGCAGGCGCCGCTCAAGGCACCCGATACGATGGCCGAGCGTGTGCGCGGCTGTACCGCATGCCACGGCGTTCACGGCCAGGGCACCGACAACGACTATTTCCCGCGTCTTGCCGGCAAGCCGGCCGAGTACCTGTACAACCAGCTCGTCAACTTCCGTGACGGACGGCGCAAGTACCCGCCGATGAACTACCTGCTGACGTACCTGAACGACGATTACCTGAAAGAGATCGCCGAGCACTTCTCGGCCGAGCGTCCGCCGTACCCGACGCCGGCCAAGCCGACGCTGCCGGCTGCCACGCTCGCGCGCGGCAAGCAACTCGTCACGCAAGGCGATCCGTCTCGCAAGCTGCCGGCCTGCGTGGCCTGCCACGGCGCTGGGCTGACCGGCATGCAGCCGGCGATCCCGGGCCTCGTCGGCCTGCATGCCGATTACCTGAGCGCACAGCTCGGCGCATGGCGCTCGGGCAACCGCCACGCGAAGGCACCGGATTGCATGCACGATATCGCGTCGAAGCTGTCGGATGAAGACGTCACGGCCGTGACCGCGTGGCTCGCCGCGCAACCGGCGCCCGCCAACCCCGTGCCGGCCCCGGCGCGTTCGATGAAGACTCCGCTCGCCTGCGGCAGCGAACCGCAATAAGGCAAGGGAGACAGACACAATGAAACGCAAGTCCCTGTTTGCACTCTCGGCTGTCGCGATCGTCGCGGCCGTCGCCCTCGTGCCGGTCCTGTGGCCGGGCAACGACACGCTGCACGGCGCTGCCGCCGTCGCGGCCACGCCGGCCGACCAGGCCGCGCTGATCAAGAAAGGCGAATACCTCGCGCGCGTCGGCGACTGTATCGCGTGCCACACCGTGCGCGGCGGCAAGTCGTTCGCGGGCGGCCTGCCGATGGCGACGCCGTTCGGCACGATGTACACGCCGAACATCACGCCGGACGACAAGGACGGTATCGGCAAGTGGACGTCGGACGACTTCTACCGCGCGATGCACACCGGTCGTTCGAAGGACGGCAGCCTGCTCTACCCGGGCTTCCCGTTCGCGAGCTACACGAAGGTCACGCGCGCCGATTCGGACGCGATCTACGCGTACCTGCGTTCGGTCCCGCCGGTCTCGGTGCCGAGCCGTCCGCACGAACTGAAGTTCCCGTTCAACAACCGCAACCTGCTGATCGGCTGGCGCACGCTGTTCTTCAAGGAAGGCGAATACAAGCCGGATCCGACCAAGTCGGTCGAATGGAACCGCGGCGCGTACCTCGTCGAAGGCCTCGGTCACTGCTCGATGTGCCACACGTCGATCAACATGATGGGCGGCCCGGTGAGCTCGGCAGCCTTCGCGGGCGGCCTGATCCCGCTGCAGAACTGGTATGCTCCGTCGCTGACGAACGACAAGGAACTCGGCCTCGGCGACTGGCACGTGCAGGAGCTGTCCGACCTGCTGCAGGCCGGCGTGTCGAACAAGGGCGCGGTGTTCGGCCCGATGGCCGACGTCGTGCACAACAGCCTCCAGTACATGAACGACGAAGATACGCGCGCAATGTCGACGTACCTGAAGTCGATCCCGCAGAAGGCTGAAGCGCCGAAGAACATGCAGTACGAGCCGTCGAAGCAGTTCGGCAACACGCTGTTCGACCAGGGCAAGAAGATCTACGCGGACAATTGCGCGACCTGCCACGCCGAAACCGGCGCAGGCAAGCCGCCCGCGTATCCGCCGCTCGCGGGCAACCATTCGATCGTGATGGAATCGGCAGTCAACCCGATCCGCATGGTGCTGAACGGTGGCTACCCGCCGAGCACGTTCAAGAATCCCCGTCCGTACGGGATGCCGCCGTTCGCACAGTCGCTGTCGAACCAGGAAGTTGCGGCAGTCGTCACGTATATCCGGATGTCGTGGGGCAACAACGGTACGCCGATCTCGCCGCAACAGGTGAGCGACCTGCGTTCCGCGCCGCTTGACTAAATAACGCGCGACACAGACGGGGGCGCGGCTGCGGGAAAACCGCAGCCGCGCCCCTTTGCTTTTTGCGACGCCATTCCCCGCGCAGGCCGCGCGAGGCGTCGCAGATCATAAAACTCAAGAGTGGTATCTATGTCTTTCGAATCTCTCGGCTTGGCCGAACCGCTGGTCAAGGCGGTCAATGAGCTCGGCTACACATCGCCGACCCCCATCCAGCAGCAAGCCATCCCCGCCGTCCTCGGCGGCGGCGACCTGCTCGCCGGCGCACAAACCGGCACCGGCAAGACCGCCGGCTTCACGCTGCCGATCCTGCAGCGCCTGCACACGTACTACGCCGAGCATCGCGGTGCGAAGCGCGCGGTGCGCGCGCTGATTCTCACGCCGACGCGCGAACTCGCCGCCCAGGTCGAGGAAAGCGTGCGCGCGTACAGCAAGTACGTGAAGCTGCGCTCGACCGTGATGTTCGGCGGCGTCAGCATCAATCCGCAGATCGACGCGCTCAAGCGCGGCGTCGACATCGTCGTCGCGACGCCGGGGCGTCTGCTCGACCACATGCAGCAGAAGACGATCGACCTGTCGAATCTCGACATCCTCGTGCTCGACGAAGCCGACCGGATGCTCGACATGGGCTTCATCCACGACATCAAGCGCGTGCTGGCGAAGCTGCCGCCGCAGCGCCAGAACCTGCTGTTCTCGGCCACGTTCTCCGACGAGATCAAGTCGCTCGCCGACAGCCTGCTCGATTCGCCGGCGCTGATCGAAGTCGCGCGCCGCAACACCACCGCGGAAAGCGTCGCGCAGAAGATCCACCCGGTCGATCGCGATCGCAAGCGCGAGTTGCTCACGCACCTGATCCGCGAACACAACTGGTTCCAGGTGCTCGTGTTCACGCGCACCAAGCACGGCGCGAACCGGCTCGCCGAACAGCTGACGAAGGACGGCATCAGCGCGATGGCGATCCACGGCAACAAGAGCCAGTCGGCCCGCACGCGCGCGCTCGCGGAGTTCAAGAGCAGCACGCTGCAGGTGCTGGTCGCGACCGACATCGCCGCACGCGGGATCGACATCGACCAGCTGCCGCACGTCGTCAACTTCGACCTGCCGAACGTGCCGGAAGATTACGTGCACCGGATCGGCCGCACGGGCCGTGCAGGCGCGACCGGTGAAGCCGTGTCGCTCGTGTGCGTCGACGAGAAGCAACTGCTGCGCGACATCGAGCGGCTGATCAAGCGCGAGATTCCGCAGGAAGTGATCGCGGGCTTCGAACCCGATCCGAGCGCGAAGCCGGAACCGATCCAGCAGCGCCGCGGGCAGCAGCCGCGTGGCGGCAATGCCGGCGGCGGCGGCAATCGCCAGCCGCGTGCAGGCGGCTCAGGCCAGCCGGCCGCGAAGCGCGAAGGCAGTGCACAGCCGAAGGCCGCGAAGGCAGCCAAGCCGCGCACGGCCGGCGGCGCGGGCGGCAATGCCGGCGGCGGCGCTCGTCCGTCCGGCGGCAATAGCGCACGCCCCGCGAACGGCAACGCCGCGCACCCGAACCGCAACCGTTCGTCGCGCAGCGGCCAACGCGGTCACTGAAGCCGCGCGGCCGCGCGCCGCAGGTGCTCGACCTGGCTTTGCCAGCGCGCGAGCACCTCGGCGCGCGCGTCCCCTTCCAGCGCAAACGTGACGCCGGTCGCGAGACGCGCATAGCCGACCCGCTGCGCATCGCCACGCGCGATCGTCGCAGCGAAGCCGGCCAGTCCGCCGAAGTCTCCTTCGAGCGGCTCGATCCTCAGTTGTGCCTGAAAGAATGCGCCGTCCGCGACGAGCGTCAGCGCAGCCGCGCGCCGCTGCGCGATCGCACGCGCCGCGCGCGATTGCGGCCATAGCGCGAGCAGCAGCGTATGCGCGTCGCGCGCATGGATCTCGCCGACGCTGAGCAGCGTCGTGCGCAGCTGGTCGTCGTCGGTCGCGACGATCAGCGACGCGGCGAAGTCGGCGTGGCGCTCGAGCGCGGTGCCGTCGAACAGCGCGACGATGGCCGGCGGCCACGCGTCGAACGTCCATTGCTCGAGCGCGTGGCGATGGGAATCGGTCATGATGGCGGCCCCGGTGAAAAGCAGACGATGATGCCGCAGCATACGCGCTGGGCCGCGCGGTGACGATCAGCGCATGAACACGTGCCGCGTGATCTTCGTCAGCGGATAGTGGACGCCCGGCTGGATCTTCGCGGGCAGGTCGAGCGGCTTGAGCAGCATCTTCACGCACATGTCGGCCGACAGGTTGCGCCGCACGAGCGAGCTGATGCGGGCGACGCGCTCGCGGTTGTACTGGCTGTCGCCGACGCGATCCGGATAGCGGATCGCGAACACGTGGCGCAGCGCGATCTCCGAATCCTCGTTCTTGATTTCCATCACGCGACGCATCAACGCGCCGAGCACCGCGAGCCGGCCGTTGCCTTCGAGCTTGTTGTACTTCTTGAAGAACTTGAAGAAGTGCTTGTAGTGACGCACTTCGTCGGTGCGGATGTTGTCGGTAATTTCCTTCAGCACCGGCTCGTCCGAGCATTCGTTGATCGCGCGATAAAGCGTGGCCGTGCCCGTCTCGACGACGCAGCGTGCGACCATCTCGAGCGCGCGGGTCTTCTCGAACGCGTCGACCGAGCAGGTCTTCGAATACTCGGCGAAGAAATTCGCGAACGCGGTATCCCAGTCGAACTCGGGCCACACGTGCGCGATGTACGCCTTCAGCGCGCGCCCGTGCTGCAGTTCCTCGGGCTCCCACGCACTGTTGAGCCACGCGGACACTTCCGGGTCGTCGTTGAAGAACTCGCTCAGGTTGCTCGTGTAGAGATCCGAGCCGCTTTCGATGAACGACGACGCGCACAGCAGCAGCAGCAGATCCTCGTTTGCGGCGGCACGCTGACGATCGATCCGGTTCAGGTCGATGTCCTCGATACGCCACGGCATGACATGCGTCGTTTCAGTAGGCATGGTGATGCGCTCCCAGTCGTCGCGCGGCCGCCCGGCCGATGCCTTCGGCACGGGCCCGGCGCGCCCGCAGGCGACGTGTTGCTTGCATTTATAGTGGATTGGTCCGGCCGAACCATGCTGGCATCTTAGCCGCACTTGAATGTTCGTGCTTCAAAGCACTGACCATGCCCGACAGGCGCAGTTCCGCCGCGGATGTTGCGGTTCGTTAGACGAGTTCTTCGAACCGGTTGCGCACGCTCGACGGTAGGCGCGGCACCAGGCAAAACGGGCGGCCATTCGGCCGCCCGTCGCGCGCAAAAATCTGGAAGCGTTCCGTCAGAAACCGGCCGCGAGGCCATCGCGACGGCTGTCGCTCGCGGCCACGTAGCCGCGGTCGGGATCGTCGGGATCGAGGCGCCACACGAACTGCCCCGAGCCGAAATCCATGTAAGGATCGTCGATCGACTTGATCGTATGGCCGCGCGCGGCGAGCGCCTCGACCGTGTCGCGGTTCATCGTCGCCTCGACGTCGAGCGTGAAGTCGCGATTGACCTTCCAGCGCGGCGCGCAGCAGGCGGCCTGCGGCTGCTGTCCGTAGCCGAGCATCCGCACGATGGTCTGCAGATGGCCCTGCGGCTGCATGTCGCCGCCCATCACGCCGAAGCTCATCACGGCCTCGGTGCGACCGTCGATCTCCTCGGTGACGAACGCCGGGATGATCGTGTGGAACGGCCGCTTGCCGCCCGCGACGACGTTCGGCGAGCCCGGGTCCATCGAGAAGCCGTGCCCGCGGTTCTGCAACGCAATGCCCGTCCCGGGCACGACGAGCCCCGAGCCGAAGCCCATGTAGTTCGACTGAATAAAGCTCACCATCATCC
The DNA here is from genome assembly GCF_011753085.1 of Burkholderia sp. Tr-862. Taxonomy (NCBI): domain Bacteria; kingdom Pseudomonadati; phylum Pseudomonadota; class Betaproteobacteria; order Burkholderiales; family Burkholderiaceae; genus Burkholderia; species Burkholderia sp. Tr-862. The sequence continues at coordinate 7,920 of NZ_VWWG01000053.1, read as the reverse complement.
CGCGCTCGTCCGCCGCCGACAGATAGATCGTGCCGCCCGAATGCGGCCGCCCGGCGGCGAAGTGCGTCGCGCGCGTGCGATCGATCAGCTTCGCGCGTTCGGCAAGATACGCGTCGTCGAGCATCTGCTCGGGCGTCAGTTCCATCGCACGCGGATCGGCGACGTAGCGATAGACGTCCGCGAACGCGAGCTTCATCGCCTCGATCTGCAGGTGCTGCGAGTCGACCGAATCGACGGGCCATTCGGTCACGCCGGCATGCTCGGCGATCCCGAGCGCGATCAGCGCGGCGATGCCCTGCCCGTTCGGCGGGATCTCGTGAATCGTGTGGCTGCAGAAGCGCTTGCCGATCGGCTCGACCCATTCCGGGCGGTATCCGTGCAGATCGGCTTCGGTCAATGCGCCGCCGCCTTCGCGCGCGAACGCCGCGAGCTGCCCGGCGAGCTCGCCCTCGTAGAACGCGCGCGGGCCGTCCTTCGCGAGCGTGCGCAGCGTCCGCGCATGGCCCGGCAGGCACACGCGTTCGCCGATGAGCGGCGCCCGCCCGCGCGGCATGAAGGTATCGGCGAAGCCCGGCAGACCCTGCAGCTCGGGCACCGCGGCCGCCCACTTGTGCGCGACGATCGGCGACACCGAATAGCCGCGCTCGGCGAGCTCGATCGCCGGCTCGAGCAGGTCCGCGAACGGCAGCGAACCGAACTTCGCATGCAGCGCTTCCCAGCCCGCGATCACGCCCGGCACCGTCACGGTGTCCCAGCCGCGCGTCGGCTTGTTCGCGATGCCGTGCGCGTCCTCGCCGTGGCGCTTGCGGAAGTAGTCGGGGTTCCACGCGGCCGGCGCGACACCCGACGCATTCAGCCCGGACAACCGCCCGCCGTCCCACACGAGCGCGAACGCATCGCCGCCGAGCCCGCACGACACGGGCTCGACCACCGTGATCGCGGCCGCGGCGGCCAGCGCCGCATCGACGGCATTACCGCCCTTCCACAGCATCCGCAGCCCGGCCTGCGCGGCGAGCGGGTGCGACGTCGACACGACGTTGCGCGCAAACACCGGAATGCGGATCGTCGGATACGGGTTGTGCCAGTTGAAGCCAGTCATCGGTTCCACCTCGTCGAAAGCTGAATGAACGCGCCGCGCGCAAGATCGGCGTGCGCGGACAGTCCGCCATTGCAGCGCGATCCGTGCGATCGCGCAAATTCATTTGTCAAATGAATCCATGCACTTTCCACATGAATGACGAGTAACCGCGCGCCCCTGCGCCGGCCGAACGCCCTTTCCGCCCCTTACAATACGCGCTCCGCCTCACGATCCGACCGCCCAGCCATGACCCGAGATCCCCGCCTCACCCTCAACGCGCGCCAGCAGGAATTGCTCGAATGGGTGCAGCGCGACGGCTTCGTGACCGTCGACGATCTCGCCGCGCACTTCGCGGTCACGCCGCAGACGATCCGCCGCGACGTCAACTGGCTCGCGGACCTGAACCTGCTGCGCCGCTACCACGGCGGCGCGAGCCTGCCGACCAGCTCGGAGAACGTGTCGTACACCGCGCGCCAGCGGATGTTCCACGACGAGAAGCGGCGCATCGCGGCGCTGGCGGCGTCGCACATCCCCGACCAGGCCTCGCTGTTCATCAACCTCGGCACGACGACCGAGGAAGTCGCACGCGCGCTGAACCGCCATCACGGGCTGCACGTGATCACGAACAACCTGAACGTCGCGTCGATGATGAGCGGCTATCCCGACTGCGAGGTGCTGATCACGGGCGGCATCGTGCGGCCGTGGGACAAGGGCATCGTCGGCGAACTCGCGATCGACTTCATCCGCCAGTTCAAGGTCGACTACGCGATCATCGGCACGTCGGCGATCGAGGCCGACGGCACGCTGCGCGACTTCGACACGCGCGAGGTGCGCGTGGCCGAGGCGATCATGCAGCATGCGCGCACGGTCTATCTCGTCGCCGACCACTCGAAGGTAGGCCGCCCGGCGCTGGTGCGCCAGGGGCATCTGAGCCAGGTCCATGCGCTCTTCACCGACAAGCCGCTGCCGCCGGAGATGGCCGACGCGGTGGCCGCCGCGGGCACCGAAGTGTACGTCGCCGAATGACACTTGCGATGCTGCACCGCACCCGAAACTTCAAGTGAAATCAAGAAGTTGGCGCACCGACCGAACCGCTAGCGGCCTGCGTGCCTGTCAAACTGAAAATTAACGGGGCACGATTTGTCGTTGCCCGCGCGCTCGACTAGACTCCAGTTCCCCGGCCCGTTCGCACGATGCCCGTGCCAAGGCGTGTGCGAATCCCAAGGCCGGCGAATACAGCTTTCCCCCCAAGCCATACCCCGCGGGGTATCGCGCAGCGGCGTTCGCGCCAGCCGCGCGGGCATACTGGTCGCCATGGAGAGAACGATGCTGAGTCCGCATGAATTCGCCACGCTATTGCTTGTGAAGGACGCTCCCGATCAAACCAACATGGATCGGGACGAAATCGACGCACTGCTCGAACAGCAGCTCGTCCGCCTGGAAGGGCTCGGCTCGGGACGCAAATACTGCGTGACCGAGACCGGCGACGCCGCGTTGCGATCTATCAAATACCGATATTCCTGAAACACCACCGATCCTGACCTGAGCGCGCCGGCCGGATTCCCGGCCGCGCCGCTTTTCCAGCTTTTCCCGCCTCCCTCAGCTTTCCCGCGTCAGCCGCCGCGCAGCGTCGGATCGACCGCGGCCCGCCAGCTGACAGCCTGCGCGCGTGCGCCGTTGAAATACGCGACCCATCCGGCGCGCCCCGCCGCATCCGGTGCCGCATAGCGCGCCGAAAGTTCGTTTACGAACGCGCAATAGTTCGCTTGCGTGAGCCCGCGATACCGTTTCGCCACGTACGCGTCGTACAGCGTCGAGTAGACCGGCTGCGCGTCCGCGCCCCAATCGTGGGCGGTGCCGCCGCACGACGTCTGCAGGTCGACGAATGATGGCGCACGCCAGTTGCCGGCAAGCGGCGGCGTGCCGGCGCTGCACCCTGCCAGAACGACGGCGCAAACGCCGGCCCACATCCCAATACGCATGATTCACCTCGCGAAACGGTCGATTCCGCCAGTATCGTCCGGGATCGCCGCGCGCGCTACTGGCCCCGCTTTTTCGAACTTTACTTTTTCGATTTCGTTCGTTAAATTTCGAATTCGAACATTTCATGTTCGCCCATTTCCATCAGACGATAAGGACAGCAGGTGACCCAACCGAATCGCTACGATCTGCTCGTCGTCGGCGGCGGCATCAACGGCGCGGGCATCGCGCGCGATGCGGCCGGCCGCGGCCTGTCGGTCCTGCTCTGCGAGCAGGACGACCTCGCGTCGCACACGTCGTCGTGCAGCACGAAGCTGATTCACGGCGGCCTGCGCTACCTCGAATACAACGAATTCGGCCTCGTGCGCAAAGCGCTGCAGGAGCGCGAGACGCTGCTGCGCGCGGCGCCGCACATCATGTGGCCGCTGCGCTTCGTGATGCCGCACATGCCGAACCTGCGGCCGGCCTGGCTGATCCGCATCGGCCTGTTCCTCTACGATCACCTCGCGAAACGCGAACTGCTGCCCGGCTCGCGCGGCATCGACATGCGCCGCCATGCGGCCGGCGCGCCGCTGATCGACTCGATCAAGCGCGGCTTCGTGTATTCGGACGGTTGGGTCGACGATGCGCGCCTCGTCGTGCTGAACGCGCTCGATGCGAAGGAGCGCGGCGCCGAGATCCTCACGCGCACGAAGCTCGTGTCGGCGGAGCGCCACGGCGACGAATGGGAAGCGCGGCTGCAGCACGCGGACGGCTCGATCCGCGTCGTGCGTGCGCGCGCGGTCGCGAACGCGGCCGGCCCGTGGGTCGGCGACGTGCTGCACGGCGCGCTCGGTCGCGGCGCGCAGCACAGCGTGCGGCTCGTGAAGGGCAGCCACATCATCACGCGGCGCCTGTTCGATCACGACCACGCCTATATCTTCCAGAACCCGGACAAGCGGATCATCTTCGCGATTCCGTACGAGCACGACTTCACGCTGATCGGCACGACCGACGTCGAATACACGAACGATCCCGCGAAGGTCGCGATCGATCGCGACGAGACGCAGTATCTGTGCGATTCGATCAACCGCTACTTCAAGCGCAAGATCTCGCCGGCCGACGTGCACTGGACCTATTCGGGCGTGCGCCCGCTGCTCGAAGACGAGAACGCGGCGAACGCATCGGCCGTCACGCGCGACTACCGCCTCGAGCTGGACGACGGCGCCGGCGCGCCGCTGCTGTCGGTATTCGGCGGCAAGATCACGACCTTCCGCAAGCTCGCGGAAGAAGCCGGTGACCTGCTGTGCGGCGCGCTCGGCCGCGATGCGAAGACCTGGACCGCCGGCGCGCCGCTGCCGGGCGGCGACATCGCGAACGCGAAGTTCGACGTGTTCGCCGATGCGTTCGCGAAGCGCCATCCGTGGCTGCCCGCCGCGCTCGTGCGCCGCTATGCGCGTGCGTACGGCACGCGTGCCGAACGCGTGGTCGACGGCGCGCGGTCGCTCGCCGACCTCGGCACCGAAATCGCGCCGGGCCTGCACGATGCCGAACTGCGCTACCTGCGCGACGTCGAATGGGCGACCTGCGCGCAGGACGTGCTGTGGCGTCGCTCGAAGCTCGGCCTGCACGTCGCGCCGGGCACGCTCGACGCGGTGACGGCCGCGGTCGACGCATGGTTCGCCGCCGCGCACGCGCCGCACGCGTGATCCGTTTGCAGTTGCAGTTGTCTTACCGACATTGATTCACCGACGCGCCGCCCGACATGCGGCGCGCATCACAACTACGCCGATCCACGGATGGAGATGAGAGACATGCAGGACCAGTACATCCTCGCGCTTGACCAGGGCACCACGAGTTCCCGCGCAATGCTGTTCGATCGCCAGGGCAATATCGTATCGATCGCCCAGAAGGAATTCGAACAGATCTACCCGCAACCCGGCTGGGTCGAGCACGACCCTCAGGAAATCTGGTCGACGCAGGCGGGCGTCGCGGCGGAAGCCGTCACGCGCACGGGCCTGAACGGCACGTCGATCGCCGCGATCGGCATCACCAACCAGCGCGAGACGACGATCGTCTGGGATCGCGAGACGGGCCAGCCCGTCTACAACGCGATCGTCTGGCAGGACCGCCGCACCGCCGACTTCTGCGATTCGCTGAAGAAGCAAGGCCTCGAAGCGAAGGTGCGCGCGAAGACCGGCCTGCCGATCGACTCGTACTTCTCCGCGACGAAGATCCGCTGGATCCTCGACAACGTGCCTGGCGCGCGCGACAAGGCACGCCAGGGCAAGCTTGCCTTCGGCACCGTCGACAGCTGGCTCGTGTGGAACTTCACGAAGCACGAGCTGCACGTGACCGACGTGACGAACGCGTCGCGCACGATGCTGTTCAACATCCACACGCGCGAGTGGGACAGCGAGCTGCTCGAACTGCTCGACATCCCGCGCAGCATGCTGCCGGACGTGAAGGCGTCGTCGGAAATCTACGGCCACACGAAAACCACCGTGTTCGCGTCGAAGATCCCGCTCGCGGGCATCGCCGGCGACCAGCACGCGGCGCTGTTCGGCCAGATGTGCACGACGTCGGGCATGGTGAAGAACACCTACGGCACCGGCTGCTTCCTGATGATGAACACCGGCGACAAGCCGATCGAGTCGAAGAACAACCTCGTCACGACGATCGCCTGGCAGATCGGCGACGACGTGCAGTACGCGCTCGAAGGCAGCATCTTCATCGCGGGCGCGGTCGTGCAGTGGCTGCGTGACGGCGTCGGCATCATCAAGACCGCCGCCGAAATCGAAGCGCTCGCCGCGAGCGTGCCGCATACCGACGGCGTCTATCTCGTGCCGGCCTTCGCCGGCCTCGGCGCGCCGCACTGGAACGCGCGGGCGCGCGGTTCGGTGTTCGGCGTCACGCGCGGCACGACGTCAGCGCACCTCGCGCGCGCGGCGCTCGACGCGATCGCGTACCAGTCGCTCGACGTGCTGGCCGCGATGGAGGCCGACTCGGGCATCAGCATCGGCGAGCTGCGCGTCGACGGCGGCGCGAGCGCGAACGACCTGCTGATGCAGTTCCAGGCCGACCTGCTCGGCGTCGACGCGGTGCGTCCGCAGATCACCGAGACGACCGCGCTCGGCGCGGCCTACCTCGCCGGCCTCGCGATCGGCTACTGGAAGAACCTCGACGAAGTGCGCAGCCAGTGGCAGCTCGATCGCCGCTTCTCGCCGTCGATGCCGAAGGAGCAGGTCGAGCAACGCATGGCCGGCTGGCAGCGCGCGGTGCGCGCCGCCAAGGCATGGGCCGACGACACGCAGTAACCGCAGCACACCTATACAAACGAAATACAACAACACCGGCGGACCGCGCGGCGCGCGAGTCCGCCGTCATCTACGAGAGACAACATGTCACCTTATATTGCGGAATTCATCGGCACGGCGATCCTCGTGCTGCTCGGCAACGGCGCGGTCGCAAACGTGCTGCTTGCGAAGACCAAGGGCAAAGGCGCGGATCTGATCGTCATCGTGATGGGCTGGGCGATGGCGGTGTTCGTCGCCGTCTACGTGACGGCTTCGTTCAGCGGCGCGCACCTGAACCCGATCGTCACGATCAGCCTCGCGCTCGCGGGCAAGTTCGCATGGTCGAAGGTCGGCGGCTACATTCTTGCTCAGATGCTCGGCGGGATGGCGGGCGCGTTGCTCGTGTGGCTCGCGTATCGCCAGCACTTCGCGAAGGAAGTCGATGCGGACCTGAAGCTCGCGGTGTTCTGCACGGCGCCCGCGATCCGCAGCGTCACGCACAACGTGCTGACCGAAGCGATCTGCACGTTCGTGCTGATTCTCGGCGTGCTGTACCTCGCGTCGCCGCAGGTCGGCCTCGGCGCGCTCGACGCGCTGCCCGTCGGCTTGCTCGTGCTCGGCATCGGCATCTCGCTCGGCGGCCCGACCGGCTATGCGATGAGCCCGGCGCGCGACCTGTCGCCGCGCCTGATGCATGCGCTGCTGCCGATCCCCGGCAAGCGCGACAGCGACTGGCGCTATGCATGGGTGCCGGTGATCGGCCCGCTGCTCGGCGGCGCCGCCGCGGCCGGCCTGTATCTGCGTCTGCACGCGATGGCCTGAGCAACGTTTCACTCGAGTTCGAGCGCGCGGCTGCAGCTGCCGCGCGCTTTCGGTTCCTCCGCCCTCCGCCCTTCTCCCTCTTCCCTCCTGGCACGGCCGCCGCTGCGCCGGCACCCGACACCACCGCTAGCGATCACCCGCGGCCGGCACCAGCGACTTCAGCCTCACCCCCGCATCCGCGACGGCGGCCGGGCTCACGCCGATCCCGTGCTCGACCAGCAGGCGCGCGACGCGCATCTCCTTCACGAATCCCGACGCACGGCCGAAGCCGCTCGCCGCGACGAGCCGCTCGCCCGCATCGAAGTGGAAATGGATTTCCGCGTCGTCGCCGAGCACGCGCGCGACCGTCCGCTCGCCGAGCGCAGGCTCGCCGGCGACCTGCAGCTGCGCGTCGTATTGATCGGACCAGAACCACGGCAGCTCGCGATACGGTTCGTCGGCGCCGAGCATGTTGCGGGCGGCGACGCACGCCTGCGTTTCGGCGCCGTGCCAGGTTTCCTGACGCACGAGCCGCCCCGACGCCGCGCTCGGGAACACCGCGACATCGCCGGCCGCATAGATGCCGCGCGCCGACGTCTCGAGCCGCGCGTTCACGACGATGCCTCGCTCGACGACGAGGCCCGCGTCGCGCGCGAGCTCGTCGGCCGGTTCGATCCCGATACCGGCGACCACCGTATCGCCGATCAGCGTGTCGCCGTCGTCGAGCACGACGGCCAGCGCGCCGTCCGCCATCCGCTCGATCGCGACGGGCCGGCGGTTCAGGGA
>NZ_VWWG01000052.1:0-42968 GCF_011753085.1 Burkholderia sp. Tr-862 | reverse complement strand
CGCATCGGCTGGCGTCGCCGCGTATCGCGCGCGGATCTCGTCCGCCGTGCCGCGCAGGTCGAGGTCGATCGCGCGGCCGGTCGCGTCGTCGAAGATCAGGATCGTGCCGGGCGTTGCGTCGCCGGCAGCCTGCCGGACCGCAAGCGCGACCGTCGCGAGCGGCCCCGACACGAGCCGCCGGAGGCCGTCGAAGGCCGTGTACGAAGGAAGGAGCGTGGAGAGTGTCATCGTGGTCGCCCGCAGGCTGGAATCAGAATGACGCTATTTTTATCCGGGTATAAATGGAATGTCAATATTATCCGGGTAAAAAAATATCGCCAGCGCATTCCACCCCAGCGGGCGACGCGTTGCCGGTCAGATCGCCCGGGCCGGAATCGCGATGCCGCGTGCGCTTGCCAGCGCATCGTCGAGCGACACATGCCCTTCGAACGCCGACGTCGCCGGCAGCGGCAGGTTTTCCTCGATCGCATGCGCGAACTGCACGCCTGCATCGTCGGCGAGCCGCGCACGCAGCGCGGCGATGCGCGGGAACGCATCGCGCTCGAATACCGCGTGATAGTCGGCCCAGCGCGCGATCCCGGAGAAATATGCGTCGGCCAGCGTGCGCCGCTCGCCCAGCAGCCACGGGCCTTCGCCGCGCTCGAGCATCGCCTCGAGCTGCCGGTGCGCCTTCAGCACCCTGCCGCAGCCGTACGCCTGCAACGTCGCCTTCTCGGCGCCCTCGGTAGCGTGTTCGTACACGTACCAGAGCGCACCGAACGCGTGGAAGAACGTCGTGTTCAGCCACGCCAGCACGCGGTTCAGCCGGTCGAAATCCGCGCTTCCCTGGCGAAACGCGAGGCCGCTGTCGAGCGCCTGCGCACCAATGTGACCGAGGATCGCGAGGCTTTCGGTCAGCACGTCGCCGTTCGCGGTCACGAACGCCGGCGTCTCGGCGACGGGGTTCAGCGCGAGGAACGCGTCGCTCGTCACGGCGCCGGGCATCGAGATGCGCGACAGCCGGTACGGGCGACCGGTCCATTCGAGCGCGACGATCGAGCCGAACGAGCAGCCGGCGGGAATACCGTAGAGAAGGATCGGGGACATCGGGAGATTCCGCGGAAGTTGAATGAGCGATCATGCTCCCACGGCGAACGATGACGCAGTAGCCGCTAAAATCGAAACCTGTCGTTTCTCCATGTGGACGCTGGAAGTGAATCTGAACGATCTCTATCTGTTCGTGCAGGCGGTCGACGCCGGCAGCATGTCGGCGGCCGCACGCCGGCTCGATCTGCCGAAATCGACCGTCAGCAAACGCGTTGCCGAACTCGAGCGCACGCTCGGCGCGCGGCTCGTGCATCGCACGTCGCGCAGCTTCCGGCTCACGCCGGTCGGCACCGAATTCTTCGAGCATGCGCGCGCGGCCGTGATCGAGGCCGAAAGCGCGCGCGACGCGGTGCTGCGGCAGGCCGCCGAGCCGGCCGGCGTCGTGCGGATCACGAGTTCGGTACCCGTCGCGCAGCACATCCTCGCGCCATGCCTGCCGGCGCTGGCGCTCGCGCACCCGAAGCTGCTGCTGCAGATTCATGCGAGCGACCGTCTCGTCGACATCGCGCAGGAAGGCTTCGACATAGCGGTGCGCAGCCATTTCGCGCCCCTGCCCGATTCCGCGCTCGTCCAACGGCCGCTCGCGACATCGCCGATCGTCGTCGTGGCGGCGCCGACCTATCTCGCGCGAGCCGGCACACCTGACACGCCGGCCGATCTCGCGCGGCACGACGGCCTCCACCCGGGCCAGCAGCCGTGGCGGCTGCAGCGCGGCGGCGACACTGTCGACGTGACACCGCGCCTGTGCTTGCAGGCCGACGAATCGACCTTGCTGCTGCAGGCTGCCGCGGCCGGCCTCGGCATCGCGTGCCTGCCCGACTGGATCGCCGGCGCCGCGCTCGCGTCCGGCGCGCTCGTGCGCGTGCTGCCCGGCTGGCGCGCCGGCACCGTCACCACGACGCTGCTGATGCCGCACCGGCGCGGCCAGTTGCCCGGCGTGCGCGCCGCGGTCGAGTTTCTCGCGCAGCACGTGGCGCACCATCATGGCGCCGCAACGGACGACTCGCACGTGTGAGCGAGCGCAGGACCGATCGATTCAAATGCTGAATCGATCAAGTCAGCAATTGGCATGAAATCGCAATTTTCGCCATGACAGAATGATCCGGACGCCCGGTCTGGGGGCATCGACATCCGGTCTCCGGCCGGCAATACCACCACGAAAAAACGCGCGCACTCGACGCGCAGCCGCACGACGGCACCTTCCGCCCTTCGGAGGAGACAGTCATGAATCCGCTTCACGCATTGCCGGCATCCGTGTCGGCAACGGCCCGGCGCACCCGCGTGCGCTGGCTCGTGCTGACCGTGCTGTTCGCGGTCACGACGATCAACTATGCGGATCGCGCGGCAATCGCGATCGCGGGCCCGGCGCTCGCCCGCGCCATGCACCTGAGCCATGTGCAGATGGGCTTCATCTTCTCGGCGTTCGGCTGGTCGTACGTGATCGCGCAACTGCCGGGCGGCTGGCTGCTCGACCGCTTCGGATCGCGCATCGTCTATGCGTTCAGTATCTTCTTCTGGTCCCTGTTCACGCTGCTGCAGGGCGGCATCGGCTTCTTCAGCGGTGCGGCCGCGTTCGCGCTGCTGTTCGGGTTGCGCTTCCTGGTCGGTGCGGCCGAGGCGCCGTCGTTCCCGGCCAATAGCCGGATCGTGTCCACCTGGTTCCCGGCCGCGGAACGCGGCACCGCATCGGCGATCTTCAACGCCGCGCAGTACGCGGCGACGGTCGTGTTCGCGCCGCTGATGGGCTGGCTCGTGCACGCATTCGGCTGGCAGTCGGTGTTCGCGGTGATGGGCGTACTCGGCTTCGCGTTCGTGCTGGTGTGGAATCGCACGATGTACGACCCGAAGGCGCATCCGAGCGTCAACGATGCGGAGCTCGACTACCTCACCGAAGGCGGTGCGCTCGTCAACATCGACCAGGCGACCGGCGCGCGCGACGGCGGCCCGTCGATGCGCCACGTGAAGGCGCTGCTGAGGAACCGGATGCTCGTCGGCGTGTACGTCGCGCAGTACTGCATCAACGCGCTCACCTACTTCTTCATCACGTGGTTTCCCGTCTATCTCGTGCAGGCGCGCGGGATGTCGATCCTCAACGCGGGGCTGGTCGCGTCGATCCCGGCCGTGTGCGGGTTCCTCGGCGGGATTCTCGGCGGCATCGTGTCCGATGCGCTGCTCAAGCAGGGCCGGTCGCTGTCGGTCGCGCGCAAGGTGCCGATCGTGATCGGCATGCTGCTGTCGATGTCGATGATCGTCTGCAACTACACCGACTCGCACGTGCTCGTCGTGCTGTTCATGGCGCTGTCGTTCTTCGGCAAGGGCCTCGGCGCGCTCGGCTGGGCCGTCAACGCCGACACCGCGCCGCGCCAGATCGCCGGCCTGAGCGGCGCGCTGCTCAATACCTGCGGCAATCTTTCCAGCATCACGACGCCGATCGCGATCGGCTATATCGTCGACCGCAGCGGCTCGTTCAACGGCGCGCTGGTGTACGTCGTCGCGCACGCGCTCGTCGCCGTGATCTGCTACCTGTTCGTCGTCGGCGAAATTCGCCGCGTCGAGCTGAACTGAACTGAACGGCGCGGGCCGCGCCGGCGCGTCCGGCGGCCCGTGCGTCACCAGAACCTGGAGCGAACCGATGTCCGAATCCCGCCGTGCCGGCACGCCGCGCGTCACGCGCATGCAGGTGATCCCCGTCGCCGGCCGCGACAGCATGCTGCTGAACCTGTGCGGCGCGCACGCGCCGTATTTCACGCGCAACCTCGTGATCCTCGACGACAGCAGCGGCCACACGGGCGTCGGCGAAGTGCCCGGCGGCGAAGGCATCCGTCATGCGCTCGAACGGATGACCGACCTCGTGGTCGGCCAGTCGATCGGGCGTTACCAGGCGACGCTCAACGCGGTGCGCGCGGCGCTATCCGGCGCGGGGGCGGGCGCCGGCCGCACGATCCAGCACGAAGTGACGTCGGCCGGCGAGGCGGCCGTGCTACGCCAGCCGCACGAGATCAACCTGCGGCTCGACAACGTGATCACCGCGATCGAGGCCGCGCTGCTGGACCTGCTCGGCCAGCATCTCGACGTGCCGGTCGCCGCGTTGCTCGGCGAAGGCCAGCAGCGCGATGCGGTGCCGATGCTCGCGTACCTGTTCTACATCGGCGAGCGGCGCCGCACCGACCTGCCGTATCGCGACGAGACGCATGCAACCGATCCGTGGTTCCGCCTGCGCAACGAGGCCGCGCTCACGCCGGCCGCGATCGCGCGGCAGGCCGAGGCCGCGGTCGAACGCTACGGCTTCGTCGATTTCAAGCTGAAGGGTGGCGTGATGGCCGGCGCGGACGAGATGGAAGCGATCGCGGCGATCAAGGCGCGCTTTCCCGACGCCCGCGCGACGCTCGACCCGAACGGCGCGTGGTCGCTCGACGAAGCGGTCGCGCTGTGCCGCAGGCAAGGCCACCTCCTCGCGTATGCGGAGGATCCATGCGGGCCGGAAGCCGGCTACTCGGGCCGCGAGGTGATGGCCGAATTCCGGCGGGCGACCGGCATCCCGACCGCGACCAACATGATCGCGACCGACTGGCGGCAGATGGATCACGCGGTGCGGCTGCAGGCGGTCGACATCCCGCTCGCCGATCCGCACTTCTGGACGATGCAGGGCTCGGTGCGGCTCGCGCAGCTGTGCCGCGACTGGGGGCTCACGTGGGGTTCCCACTCGAACAACCACTTCGACGTGTCGCTCGCAATGTTCACCCATGCGGCCGCGGCCGCGCCCGGCACGATCACCGCGATCGACACGCACTGGATCTGGCAGGAAGGCGACGCGCGGCTCACGCGCGAACCGCTCGAGATCGTCGGCGGCCAGGTGGCCGTGCCCGAGCGGCCGGGGCTCGGGATCGAGCTCGACATGGCGCAGGTCGAGGCCGCGCATGCGCTGTACCGGGAGGTCGGCGGCACGGCGCGGGATGATGCGATGGCGATGCGGTATCTGGTGCCGGGGTGGACGTATGATCCGAAGCGGCCGAGTTTCGGGCGTCGCCAATAGGCACGCGTTCGCGTCGGCGGCCGGGTGTCTACCCTCCGGCGGCCCGCACTATCGGCTCTGCGCACCCGGCAGCGCGGCCGCGCTCCGCGCGACGCTGCGCGCGATCCGGTCCGCATGCACCAACTCCGGATCGAGCCCCGGGTCGTAGATCGTGAAGTCGATCCCCGCAACGCGACCGGATGCGACGAGCGGCCCGAGCAACGCATCGAGCCCATCGAAGTCCAGCCCCGGGGAGCCGGGCGAATCCACGGCAGGAAGTTGCGACTGATCGAGCACGTCGAGATCGACGTGCAACCACACCCGCCGAAGCGCGCGCCTGTGCAGCCAGTCGACGAGTTCGCCAGCGACCACGGCAGGCCCGCGCGCGAGCAACTGCTGGATCGTCATGCGTGTGATCGCCGTGTGGACGATATCGCCGTAGGCAGCCTCGAACTCGGCGGTTTCGGCGTCGCGCTCGCCGACCTGGCATGCGTCGCGATCGTCGACGAGCGGGCCGTCCAGGTCCGGCCAGCACGTCAGCAGCGGCTCGCCCCGGCCGGTCGCCAGCGCGAGATCCATCCCGGCCGCGGAGCCGAGCCGCATCGACGTGTCGTAATTGCCCGGATGGAAGAAGTCGCTGTGTCCGTCGACGTGAACGAGCCCGCTGCCGCCTGTATGCCGGTTGCCCAGCAGGCACCCGAGCAGGATGCTGCAGTCGCCGCCGAGCACGATCGGAAAGGCGCCCCGCGCGAGCGCACCGGCGACGTGCGCGGCAAGTTCGAGCGAGAGCGCGCGGATCGACACGCCGTTACGGATGCGGGTGCCGGGTTGCGGCTCGAACGCGTAGGCAGGATGCGGAAGCCGCGCGACGCGCGCGCCCAGACGCGCGGCGAGTCCGGTGGCGAGCAGCGCGTCCGGGCCGCGCCACGTGTCGGGCTCGCGGCCCGCGCCGTTCGGCTTGAGGCCGAGGCTGCTCGGCGCGGCGATGAGTTCGATCGGCCGAATGACGCCGGTTGACGAATGTTCGGCCTGCAGGTCGGATGAAGCGGTCGGCTCCGTCATGACTTCTCCTCGCGCAATCGCGGTCGTCGTGCGTGATAACCTGTAAAAAGGCCATCAAAGGTTAGCATCGATTTAACCCATGTCAAACACTTCACCGGTTATGGAAGCGCACACGTTCGTGGCACGCGATTTCATCGGCGGTCACGCCGTCCTCGACTTCGTCAACACGGTGACCGGCCGCGACGACACGCCGCGCGACTGGCTGCCCGATTACGACGCGTATCTGGCGTGGCTGCCGTCGGCGAACTTGCTCCCCGCGCTCGACCTGAAGCGGCTCGCAGCCCGCGCGGCCGAAGCCCCTGCGGCGGCCGACCGCGCGCTGCGCGATGCCAAGCGCCTGCGTGAAGCGTTGTTCGGCATCTTCGATGCGCTCGCACACCACGCATCGCCGGTCGCGGCGGATCTCGCCATGCTGGAGCACGCGTGGCGGCGGGCGGTGAGCAGACAGCGGCTGGTCGCGACGGCCGGACGAGTGGCATTCGGCTACGCGCCGGATACGCGCGTCGACGCGGACCTGCACCTGCCCGCCGAGCGGTTTGCGCTCGACGCCGTGAAGCTTCTCGATGCGATACCGGACGGCCGGCTCCGGATGTGCGCGGGACCGAATTGCGCGTGGCTGTTCATCGACGGTTCGAAGACCGGGCGTCGCAAGTGGTGCGACATGGCAACCTGCGGAAACGTCGCGAAGGCGCGACGGCACTACCACGCGACGAGGCACGGGCAGGCCGGGCCGGCGCACGATCGCGACGCGGCCGGATAGGAACGGGCTGCGTCGAAAGCGATGCACGAGGCGCCGGTGTTACGCGCGGGATGCTGGAAAACAAAAAGGGCTCGATCTTGCGACCGAGCCCTTCGAATTTCGTTGGTGGAGCGGAGGAGGATCGAATATTTGGCTGGAGATCCCGTGGATAGGAGATCCAGGTTTCCGGTCGCGGATGGTTGCCCCCATAGTTGCCCCCATGCCTTCCTCGTTACTGACATGCTCTCGGCGCACCCGTCGGTATCCATCGGTAACCATCTGTCGTGCTTCCTTCAACTTGGCGCAGCATCGCTGCGCCAGCGGCCACGGCGATCCGACTAATGATCCTGGCCAAGCCGAGCTTCGTAAAGGGGGGCACACGATGGCAGTGTCGCGATCGACAGCGAGCGCGAACATATCCTCGCGACTGGACCGTTGTCGGCCAGAAGAAGGCATTGACAGCCACACGTGTGTGGCGACGTACCAAGCTCAGGACTGGCCGTGTCGTACGGCGGTGCAAAAGAGCCGCAGCGCCCCTAGGCGGTAATGAACGCCAGCGGGGCCCTTCGACGCCAGTGGGCTGGCCGTGGCCGAGGGGCGGGTGCGGACATCGGGGTGCCGAAACCCAGGTTCGCCAACCCCAAGCGCACATGGTCCAGGTGAAAGTCGATGTGGGCGTTACGACCTTCACTAGGGTGCGCAACTGGCAGATACCTGTATGCATGGCCCCCGGTTCGCAGCTCAAGGATCTCGCCGGCGAGTTGTTCAGTGGCTTCCATAATCGTTCCGGGGCGGCGAACCAGCGTGCGCTGCTTCAGTAGATCCCAGGGCATCGCCCCCCAGGAAATGATTGTCACGTCGTCTGGCCTGTAGTGGGGGCGAGTGGCTGCCAACAACGCCTCAAATCCTTCCAGACACCCGTCGTAGCCGGCCTTCACCTTTCCGGTCGTCCTCTCTTCGGGCTCACGGTAATCAGGATAGATGTTCACGAACAGGAGCGTGCCGAGCTCGCCGGAGAGCAATGGTTCGGTCACGGCCGCATAGTAGAGCTTCTCGCGCCCGGGCAGAACTTCAGGCATACGATGCAGGCCATCTTGGCGCATGGGCCAGCTCAAGCTGTGTGGCTCCAGTGCGCGTTTCGGCACGATGGGATACCAGTCGTGTCCGACGATGACGATCAAGCGACGGCCCGTCGCCCTCCCGTACGTGCGGTGCAAAGCATGATCGGTCCACGGACAGATGCCAAAGCTGAAGCCGAGGTCATAGGCCTTGCACAAGGCGATCATGCGCGCGGCAAGTTCCGCTGCCGGCATGGGATGGTTCTTGCGCGCCTCGCCCTCAAGTTTCTCTACGGCTACGCTGAAGGCCTCGTACTCACTAAGCGTGGCGCGGTGGAAATCCGAGGTCAGGTAGCCCCAAGGACGTGTTCGCCCGAAGTCCAAGTAGCGGGCCAGCTGCGGCGTGATGCGCGGAAAGATCTCGCGATAAGCCTCGATGATCCTTTGGGCCTCCAGGCGTTCATAAGGATCTATGTCGGAGGGGGATTTGCGTGCCGATGGGGCCATAAAAGTGTGCCTATATTTTGTGCGATTCGCAGCCCCAACAGAACTCATCGCCCTGGCATTCGGGCAGCCTTTGGGGGCGTTCCAGATTTTATTCTTATTGACCAACCAACTTCATCGTGCACACTATTTCCTTACGCGATACAGTCGAGAAAATTACAAAATGGCGCCATTGATCAATACGGACCTGGATCTCGCGGACGACTTCTCCTGCAGTGTAGGATTCGCCTATCGAGAAGGCGTTGAGTTTAGTAGGGTCCTCCCATCGCATTCCCTTGTCCGGTTCCGCGACGTCCTCGACGAGATCTGCGTCGGCCTCGCGAGGCTTGCCGGCTTTGACGATTTGAACGACGGGAAAACGTCTTTGTTCGAAAAAATCAATTTCCTCGGCGACCAAAGAGTCATTCCGCGCGAAGTAAAAAATGCGTTTCATGAGGCTCGGAAACTGTGCAACTCCGGCGCTCATCAGTCACCAAAGCAGGGTGATCCCGACTCAGGAGCCAACACGGAATCACCAGTAAGAGATGCTCTGATCCGCAATGCGGAGGCCGTTCGCTCGCTCGTTGTTTCGTGTCTGCTGCATTCCTTCCAGAAAAAAATAACGCCGTCGATGCGCCGGACGTCTCGATGGCTTCCATCGAAACCCAAGAGTTCAAACAAATCCTCTTCTCCGCCACGACAACTTCCGACCCGGACGTCAAATACAAGGCCGGCCTTTGGTGCGAAGGAGAGGCGGAGCGACGGCAATTCGAATTCAAGGGATTGATTGCGTCGGACGAGTTCGCAAACGAGCAGACTTTTCTAAAGCGACTAGCCGCGACTTTCTATCAGCACTCGCACTCCATTCGACCAAATGTCGACGCTAGCTATCGATATGCCAGACTGATCACATTGGGGAAAATTGACGGCCATCTCGAAAAACAGGCGGTCGACATGATTGCAGCCGCGGCAAAGGCCGGCCATGGTCGGGCCTGCGACCACTATGGCGGCATCCTGTATGAGGATGAGGCCGACTATGCTGGCGCCTTGCGCTTCTGGCTGCTTGCCGTGCAAAGGAACGCCCCAAGGGCCTACGTCGCTATATGGCACTACTACACGGATGGCAAAGCGTGCGAGCCGGATCCGGTAAAGGCAATCAACTATCTCAGGCTCGGTGTCGAGCAGAGCGATCCGGATTGCATGTATTGCCTAGGGCGGTGCTACAGCGAAGGCTTGGGCATTGACGAAAACATTGATATGGCGAGAGACCTTCTTGGCAGGGCCGGCGAAATGGGCCACGGATACGCGCGGGCCTATTTAGCCCTAGAGGTCAACGGTGGTACGGAGATAATCGCCAACCAGCTCGCAATGTTTGGAAGAATGATGCTCCATGCCATGGATCCTACCAGCGCGGCCCGCGCAGCAGTCAGAAATCCGTACGCTCTTTGCGCGTGCGGGTCAGGGAAAAAATACAAATGGTGCTGCAAAGCCAAAGACGATGAAGAGAAGCAGCAGGCAAAAATCTCAGCGGCGGCTCGCGGCATTCGACTAACCTGACCAAACGCGTCGGAATTGTTGTCCGCGCCGGTTCCCCAGCAGCAAGCCTCTCCGCACTCCGGGGCCACGCTGGTCGTTTGATGTCTATGCGGAAACTGGACATGTCTTTGCTCTCTCATTTGCTTGTCGGATCCGAGCAAGAGGAGGTCAACACGACAAGAGTGCTGACGTAAGCGTCTACTGAAAGATCCGCCAACGGATTGACAAGAATGTCTATCTGATATTTGCGTGGGATCTGCCGCTCCCGGTTCAAGACCGAACGACTAGTACAAATCGAAACCGCTCCGACGCGTTTGGCAGGCCCCGGTCAGCTCCGGTCGTTTGCCTGACGTCTGCAAAAGGTCGTGCGGTGCTGGTAGTGAACCGATGATTTCTTCCCGCAACATCCACGTGCTGAGCGGTATCCAATCGAAGAAAAGGTGGGGGGCTGCCAATCGTGACAACTGACTCGCCATCGGACTGGCTACGGCCCATCGCCTAGTCACCTGGCATTATCCTTTCCGTCGCCTAGACTGTACTTGTCCGTACCAGTGGAGTGCGAGGAGAGCGATGCTCTCGATGGACCGCCTGCCTGCAATTGGCGGCGCGACGCACTCCGGCGCACGGGATTCCCCAAAGAAATATCGCCGCCGGCTGATCAACCGGCGGGGTGGCCGCGTGCGCCTTCCTCGCTATTTGAGAAAGGAAATGCCATGGCCATCACCATCGTCCGAAGACCCTTTGGCAACGGCATGGCCTCCGAGGTAGTGTCATTGGGGCATCCCAAGCACTTCGCGACCAACGGTTCGCTTATCGAGTCTGCGCTGACGTCGAGTGTGAACCGCAATAACGCTTGGGCCGCGCATGTAGCGCGCCAGCTATCTGCCGCAGTTCCGATTGCTCGACATCGACTCTGTGGATCGCTGCTCGTGATGCAGCAGCAGCCGAACGCAAAACGCGCGACATCTGGCGCCGCGCCATGGCCGCATAACCAACTCGCGGCAACAGTTGGGGGCACTCGCACGTTACAGCAGCCTACGGAAACTGAGACGAGTCAGACGAAACTCTCGTCCAACGACCCGGAGTTTCAGTGCGTGAGCGGCGATACGCTGGTGTGGACACCGACGGGCCAGCAGCGGATCGCCGACCTCGTGACAGACGAGGGCGTGCATGAGCGTGTGATCGACCTGGTCACGATGAACGGGCTCGAGACTACGAGCCAGACGTTCAAGCACTTCGCGACGGAGCTGCGCAAGATAACGCTGCGTGGTGGCATGAACGTGCGCTGCACGCGCGGCCATCCGTTCCTGACCGAGGATGGCTGGTTGAAGGCCGACGATCTGCAAGTCGGACAGATCGTGCTACGCGCATCTGCACTTCCGACGATCATTCGCACAGTACCCACGCAACATCTCTGGTTTAACAAGGGTGCGAAACGAAGGGAGTTTTACGTCCCCGGTGCACTGACGACCGATCTCGCTTGGCTAATGGGGTTCTGGACGGCGGAAGGCTCGGCGACGGCCGGCTTCAAACGCGACTACGTGCTGTGGGCCACGACGATTCCCGAATGCCAGCAGCGCGTGCTGTCGATCCTGCGCGGCTGGGGACTGAAGGCCGAGATCAATGCCCACCGCGTGAACGTCTATTCTCAGGTCTTCACGCGCTGGTGGCTGCATCTGATGGAGGTCAAGGGCGAGAGCCGTGCGCGCAACAAGCGCGTGCCGAGGTCGATCCTGTGTTCGCCATTCACGGCCGACTATTTACGCGGCCTATTCCGCGGCGACGGCAGCGTCCATATCGCGAAGTCGGGACATCGAGGGCGCCGGCTCGTCGTCAATTTCACGAGCCTCAGTCACGAGCTGACTGATACGGTACAGCAGATGGTGATCGCGCTGGGGCTCCATTGCGGCTACGCGCATGTGGAATCACGCGGCACGAAGTTCATACAGTGGTCGGGCAAGGCGGCCGAAGAGGTTGTTGCCGCGCTACGACTGCACGGTAACATCGAACCGCAAACATATGGCGTCGGAGGGCGCTCGCGTGCGCGCTGCTGGCAAGTTAAGTCGGTCGGGCCAACGCCGGATGACTGGGTCTACGACTTCACGGTGCCTGGCAGCCATTCGTTCATTGCAAACGGCATGATCGTACACGACACATTCCCCAAGCACGCGTAGTGGGCGAAGCGGATCCACGAGAGCCACCCCGTGGTACGTGCCGCTCAACAACCACACTTTTGCGATTGCAATCAATTGCAATCCCGCTTGTTGCTGACGCTCTATGGCAGCCGGCGTGCAGCCACCTAACGCTGATCTCAGTTCTGAAACGATTGTAGCCGCGTTTGCTTGGCTGCAAAAACACACGCCCTGTCGAGTCTCAGCGTTGCGCGTTCTGGCGCATATTGAATGCCGTTTCAAAGCTGATTGCTGGCGGTGACCCGTAGCCGCAGCAAATGTGGCGATTGAACGCTTGAGACCAGTACTCCGACGACAGGCTCGTCGCGGTTACCGCATGCAACGGCCCCCACGCATCGGCACACGCCTGGTCCCGAGGAAGAATACCTCCCTCACAAGCGTCGTTGGATGGCCCGACCATGTGATTCAATCCGACACGCGCGCTCTTCTACTTGTCGGCTCTGGGTGAACTCTGAGTCAGGGAGTGCCGGATGCAGAACGGGCAACCGCCCGTGCCATCGCGAACGCGTTCGCCACAGTCTCTGCTGTAGTCTCTGTATATGATTGCGCGCGAGGGGGCAATGGGTTGACCCCTGCGGTGCAATAGCCGCTGCCCGCTGGCAAGCAATCCGGCGCCCTTCTGGCGCGACCGATTCATGATGGACGCTCTCTTCTGCCACCCGGAACACTCCCAAACCGCATCCCGGCAAAATCGGGCCCACGACGCTCTCAACGGCCCGCGCCCCTTTGTCAAAGTCTCCTAATTTGCACGGCTGCGTGCGCCACGATACGATGATATCCAGTCCCGAGCTATGGAGAGCGTGAGGTCCGGTGTGAATGCACCAGACTTCGGACGGATCGCCCGCAATGGGCAGAGTGCATTCCGGCGCTCGGGCTCTCCTTGACGAGATTTCGGTCGCTGGGTTTTGTCAACCGGGCGGGATCGTGTTGTGCGCCTCCCGTCCGAAGGGAGACCGAAGAAATGTCAGCTAAGATAATCTGCAATACGAATGATCAGGACGATCAAGGTAAGAAGCGGAGGTCGGGTCACACGAAGCCGAGGGCCCCGCAAATCTCGTTGCACGAGCCGGGGCTCATCCGAGTCACGCATTTTCAGGCACTGCTTGGTGACCTCTCGCATTCGGCCTTCTATGCGCGGCTGAAGCTCAAGCGGATTCCCCCTCCCGATGGTCGTGATCCGAGGCCTTATTGGAAAACGTCGACGGTCCGAGAGTTCTTGGAGCGGCAATAAAGGCACATGTGCCGCGCCAGGACCAGCGAGCGCGGCACATTAAACAACGTATGCGTGTCGTCCGCCTACAGCAGATGACCTTTCCCCTCTGAAGTATCCCACTGTAAAGTTAGTGGCAAGGCCGCAGGAGAAACCTTGTCATGAAGAAGTCGCGGTTCAGTGAAGAGCAGATTATCGGGGTGCTGAAGGAAGCCGACGCAGGCATGAAGGTCGCAGACCTGTGCCGCAAACACGGCATATCGGATGCGACGTTCTATAACTGGCGTAGCCGTTACGGTGGCATGGATGTGTCGGAAGCGCGACGATTGCGGCAGTTGGAAGAGGAAAACCAGCGACTCAAGCGGTTGGTTGCAGACCAGGCGCTGGACATCCAGGTTCTGAAGGACGTTCTCGGAAAAAAGTGAGTTCGCCCGCGCAGCGCCGGGAAGTTGTGCAGCAGGTGATTGAACAGCACGACTATTCGGAGCGCCGGGCGTGCGCGCTCATTGGTCTGAATCGCCGGACGTTCCGTCGGCCGGCCTCACCAGACGCCGACCAGGAAGTGCGGCAACGGCTGCGCGAGCTGGCACAGGAGCGGCCACGGTTTGGCTCGCCCCGCCTGCACGTCTTGCTGCGCCGGGAGGGCCTAGTCCAGAACCACAAGCGCACTGAGCGGCTGTACCGCACAGAAGGCCTGTCGCTTCGCCTGAAACGTCGAAAGAAGCGCCCGAGTCATCTACGCGTGGTCATGCCGACACCCAATGGCGCCGACGAAAGCTGGGCGATGGACTTTGTTGCTGACGCGCTGGTGCATGGCCGACGCATACGCATGTTGACGATCATCGACGCGTGGAACCGCGAGTGCCCGCACATCGAGGTCGACTTCTCTCTAACGGGTGCACGCGTGGCGCGTGTACTCGAGCAGTTGCGACAACGAGGACGATGTCCCAATCTGATTCAGGTGGATAACGGGCCGGAGTTCGTCAGCAAGGCTCTCGATGCCTGGGCGCACGAACATGGCGTCAAGCTGCAGTTCATCCGTCCAGGCAAGCCGGTGGAAAACGCACACATCGAAAGTTTCAACGGCCGACTGCGTGAAGAGTGCTTGAATCAGCACGCGTTCGTCAGTCTCGACGATGCACGTAGGCGAATCGAAGCGTGGCGCACAGACTACAACTCGGTGCGTCAGTGCCTTGGGGCAGTTGGCGCCGGACCAATTCCGGCAATTGCATCAACCGAAAACCGGCGAGCTCACTAACTTACGAATGGTCTACTCGAAGGGGTAAGGTCACAGAAGCTGATGATGCGCTTCGAGCCCAAAGACCACCGGCCAGTGCATTCAATTGCAGGAAATGTCTGGATACTTTTGGACAGGTGGTTATCGATGCAAGACTGACAGAGGGGGTCCAACGTAAATCGCTTCCCGCCCGGTGTCGGACGTTCCCCGACAATTTTGGGGTGGCAGAAAATCGTCATTTCCGGTGGCGAAACGGCATCACAAAGCTACGCTCAAGAAAGCGTGAAGGCACTTGCTCGATACCGGTCATCTCTGGCAATTGATTGCAACGACGGCTGATGCGCCATCCTAATGTCCGTCGAGGCTGCTCTCAGTCCAACATTGGCGCGCCTTCCTGTTAGCCACGACTCAACGACATAGCGCAAATCTTTTGCCTACATTACATTTCGTCGTTGCGTATTGAAGAGCCGCCGCCCTCCTTTTTCCCTCCCTTGCCCTGACATCAACAATACATCCGCATTCCTAATTACATAGTCAAGGCTCAGACAAGAATTCACAGAGTGAGGTATTATTGTTTCGTTCGGCTTGGCATCCGAATCTAGAGAGAATTGATTTTGTTGTACCCGAACCCCGCCGAGGATTTCGATTGGGGCTTGTGTACGGCAACTTGTCCCTGATCTTCTCAATTCTCTCTGGACCGGTTGCCGTGGCTCGCCAAGCCCAAGCCCCAATCAAAGTCCTTTACGGGGTTTTTTGCGCGCGCGCCGAACCGGATCGGCTATAGCGGGGATAACCAGCCAGGTAGTCGATTTCGAGATTGGGGCCAACCGGGGCGCACGGGCCAGTGGTGGGGGTGATAGCGGCATCACGTGAGGTAGAGCAGCAGCGAGGACGATCACGGCACCAGCGCGCACCTGAACGCGTGGGGTACGGCGAAAGCTCCGGGATCAAAATTCACGTAATGTGTCGCACCGGCAGAACCATAGCGGGGCGCGGAACGAAGCGCGTTCAAGTCTGCTGACTCGTGACGACTTCTCTCAAGAGCACGAGGCGGAACTCAGGTTGACACCTGTTCCAGAATCACCCGAGCTTTCCTCGTTGAGCGAGGATCGCTTGGGATGGTTATGTCGAAATCTAGGTTGAACATAGGACTTTCAGGATTTCTGGTTTTGGGTTTTGGGGTTGGTTTCACGCATTCTCACCGAGGCGCAAGCCGAGGAGCACCCGGAGCGTAGCGGAGGGGGCCATAGCGCGCAGCGCTAGGGTTTGAAGTTGAGCTTTTGGGGAATGGAGTCAGATGACCCACACCCTTATCAGGTGAACGTGGGCCGAGTCTCGATTTCGATGTGTCAGTCTGGACTTTTCGTCATTTATTTTGCAATCCTGAAATCATCTTCATTCGCGGAGCCAGTATGCGTCACGCAGATTATGCGAAATACCCAAACCGTCTGTTCGCTGCGGTAGACGTCAAGCCGTTCAAAACGGGGGTGCCTGAGCTTGCGCGGATTTGGCGAGAGCACATGGCGGCACTGCAACCAGTGCAGCCGGTCACGGAGTGGACCGGGAAAGAGTATGGACAGCTACGAGCCTTCAGCAATGCGGTGTCGAGCACTGGCCTCGATCCTGCTACGCTGATGGCATTTGCGCTGAAGAACTGGGAATCATTTGCCGCGATGATTCGGGAGGAGGAACATCTCCCGCGATCACCTGCCCGCCCGCACATCGGGTATCTGTTGAAGTTCCGCGAATGGCTGATTATGGCTTGGCTGGCAGCCTAATTACTAAGTCACGATCTGGATCGGGCAGTTTCAGGGATAGTCGGCAAACGAGCCGTGCACTTGATTGCAGGATGCGGCGGGATACGGACGGAATCTCAGCTAACGATGACACCGACCGTACTAAATCCTGTTATGCGTCCGAGTGCCTCCGGCGGCGAGCCCCCGCGATTACGAGGCACGAGCACCGATAGCCGGGTGACCGTGCGTCGGCTCGATGGCAGCGAGCGCCTCCACCTTTGGCGTCAAACCAACATCCTCACAGGTACCCTCGGACTCGAGCCCGCCCCAACGTCCCCGGACCTGCCGCCCCGCCAGTGCAATTGATTGCAACACGTCACCGGATAGAGTTAGTGCAACGGTGGAGCGCAACTCGCCGGAACGGAGCAAGGAAAGCGTCGAAGCGCAGGCCGCGGCACAAGCGAATCGTTGTCAGCGATCCCGCTCGCCGGCTGCTGGGCGCGCACCGTTGGATGGACACCCCCACACTCATTACCGTGGCCATGTCGGGCTGCAAATCTCAAGTTGCTTGAAACAGCGCCGAGCAAGGTAGTCGCGACACGTTGATCCCGATCATTGGGCAGCACGCATACCACGTAGACCTTCTACATCAATGGCTGCGCAATACTAGGATCGGTCCAAATCACAAAAATCGTGACGCCGTACGGACTAATTGCCCAGTTGACGCCTCGATCCGCCGAGTCCCGTATTGCCGCATGCGATGAAGCTTGACGCCCGTTACGCGTTCTACATGTAGAAGCGTAGAATCTTGACGATACAATTTGGTAATCGACGAGCGCGCCGCCCGATTGCAATCAATTGCAATCGAAGGCGGCATCCGACAGGCCGTACCACTGTTGAAGAAAGTAGATCCGCAGCATCCGCTCCCGCCCGACCGGCGGCCGGCCCCGTTCGCCCTTCGGGTAGTACGGCCCGATCACCGACAGCAGGCGCTCCCACGGCACCACCTTCTCCATCTCTGCAAGGAAGCGCTGCCGCTTCGTCACTCGCTTCTTGCCCAGACTTTCCGGTTCTGCAAAACCGATCTGCCGTTTCATGACCGTGGCGCCGTTCCGTGAGCTTCTTTCTACAACGTCCTCGGCCCCGTCAGCGATGACTACCGAACCGAATTAGCGGGTAGCCCCTCGTCGTAAGGCGGTCACGAGGACGAGCCGCGACTCTCGCGTGGTACTTGAATGTCGGCTCTCGGGGGCGGTAGCCAACGTCGCCTTCTGGCCGACATCTGTCCGATGGCGCAGTGTTCACGACACCGTCGCAGCTGTCGATCGAAGACAATGGACTTCCGTTCGCGGTGTGCGCGATCTCCGAAATACGCATGAGCCGGTACCGCATCCTTGGTAAGGGCGTCGCAAATGCTCTATGCTTCGCCGGGAGGCGGCATCGGGGTGCGTGCACAATGGGAAGGTCAGACAAACGTCGAATCCAGAGGTTAACCACGACGCTCTACGGCAAAGGCGTCGCCCGCGTCTGGCGTCAGGCCACCGCCGGAGGCGGCCTGATTGTCCTGTCGCCCTACCTCACCTCCCGCACAGCAGAACAAGTACTAGCGAAGGCTGGGCAAAGCCGAATCTACACCCTCTTCGATGCAGACATCTTCGGGAACGGGTCTTCGTCTCTCGCCACCGTTAAGACCTTGATGGCTGCCGGGCACAAGGTCTTTTGCCTTCCCGACCTGCACGCGAAGATTGTCATGGCACCCGAAGGGTTCGCTAGCATCGGGAGCCAGAACCTGACGCAGGCAGGCACCCGCAGACGCGAAATCACCGCGACGTTCACGGACTCCCGCGCCCCCGCTGCAATCTTAAGAATGATCGACCCTTGGCTCGCGGAAGCCTGGGAGATCACGAGCGAACTGCTAGCTGCCATGGAAGAAGAAGTTAAGGCGCTCTTCCCGGCCTTCAAGAGTGCCCAGGCGCAAGCTGCGGAAGCGCAGGCACGCTTTGAGCAGCGTCGGAGAGAGATCGCCGCCGAGCAACGTCGCGTCCAGGAAGAACTGCGCCGCCAGCTTGAAGATGAACAGCGCCGGACCGAGGAGGAGCGCAAGCGGACTGAGGAGGATCAGCGCATCGCAGAAAAGGCTCGGCAGCGCAGCCTGACACTCCACGAAGGCTGGTCGAGAACGCACGAATATGTGACCATAGATCGCGTGCCCGGCGAAGAGATCACGTGTACCGTCAGTTCGAGATACTCCGGAGAGAGCTTGTCGAGGCTGTACTCCCTGATGGCGGGAGTTGACGATACGTTGCTCGAATGGACCGCCAACGGCGAGCCGACATCGCTCGAGAGGGAGTTCCGGTACCTCTGCCTGCTCGAGGATACGGGGGCGATTGGCTGGGCGCGAGTGGCGATTACTCGGATCTCGTTTATCAGCGCCGACCGGAAAGACTACAACCCGATGCAGTTTGGGGACAAGACTTACAACCTGGTGTTCGAAGGCAAGAGATGGGGCAACGACGACGGGGATGCAAACTTGGTGATAGGCATCTGCGACCATTACTCGTTCCGCCCAGATGTGAACGTCCTAGCCTACTTTGATGGCATGGATCTGGAGATCATTGACGTTAACCTAAGCAACGCGCCGTATGCTAACCAGATCGTCGGCCGGGAAATCTGTGACTGGATCGACGAAAACGGCTCGGAATTTCGGGAAACGGTGATACCCAAGATGCTGTCTGGGTATCAGCCTTTTGAAGATCGCCTCCGTGGAGCCAAAGTCCGTGAGTTCTTTGGCGACCAACTCACTGACATCCATATGCGCGTGATGCTCAGTCACGGGCAACCGTTTCTTGTGGCAAGACGGGGCTACTACGTCAAGTATGAAGTGCGGCCCCGCCGAAAGCGCCATCCGTAGCCACCGTTGATTTTTTGCATGGGTCAGCGCTATCGACCGCGAGAAATAGCTAAATCCTATTTAGAAGACCGGACCATGTTGAAGTCGACATCATTGCGTATCGAGATCCGCTAGGCACGGTTTCTCCGCGAATCAAGGTGCAGGTCAAGCACAAGATCGACACGGCAGCGAGAGTCCAGGAAATCCGCGAGCTGATGGGGCTGCTCCAGAAGGACGGCGATGTCGGCATCTTCGTGGCGTCGGGTGGGTTCACGCCCGAGGCCAAAGCCACGGCCCGCAGTTCGCACGCCCAAGTCGAGTTGATCGATTTGGATCGGCTCATCGCGTTGTGGCAGCAGTTTTACCCGCAGCTCGCCGAGGACGACAAGGTGATGCTCCCGCTGACGCCGATCTACTTCTACGCGCCGTCGGTGTAGAAAAAACGTGAACGGCGAGGTCGACGCGAGATTCTACCTGCTGTTTATGATGGTCGACACAGGCCGCTCTAGTCTCGACTATTGCAATCAATTGCACGGATGCGACAACGCGGTGTCCCCTGCTGCGTCGCACGAGTGTGAACTCGTCCAAATCGCTGGACATGCTGAATACTTTGAGTGCGATAAGCAAGTGATGCCGAAAACGGCCGCCGGCAATATCGCGGTTCCCACCGGGGGCTTTAGCTTGAACGTGCCGTCATGCTTGCGACCACTGTCCGATCAATCCTAGAAACTAGTCATGGAACGTCTCTACGCGCTGGATAAAATACTGAGCAAGGCCTTCGCGGACTTCGCGGCGATCTCAGACGAAATCGATCTGCCACTGATCTGCGATCTTTCCGACGACGCGCCGATCAGCCGCCTGACCTATAGCGGAATCTACCGCATTGACATCGCGACCCTCGCCACGCCCGACACCAGCGTCTCTGCATGGATGCAAGCTTTTCGCGCGGAGTGGGAGCACGAGGACTACAAGAAGAAGTTCACGCCGAACCTCAAGAAGAAGCGGATCAATCGCCACCGTTCCATGCCAGAGTGGCTCCCACTTTATCTTGGGAAATCAAGAAATGTGGGCGCGCGAGTCCTGGAGCATCTCAATCTCGGGCTCGACAAAACGACCTTCGCGCTGAAGCTCCGGGCGCGGCCGACCATGGCCACGCGTGCATTTCGCTTGCACGTACTCGAGCTGCGCGTTGAAAACTATGACCTCATCGCCCCGGCACTTGAGGCAGCCTTGCGTGACCGATTCAATCCGATCGTGGGCAAGCAATAATCAGGCATCTGAGACAGTGATCCACCAGCGCACCACGGATCAAATTCCACAAAAAATTAACCGATCACAATAAAGCTTTACATTAAATGTATTAGGACTACGATTTAATAATATCCAAATACATCTCCATACCCGCTCATGCAAGCCAAGCAAGCAGTGCGTATCTATGCTCCGCCTGCGTTAACTGCAATCCTCGAACACGTTGCATCGTCATCGGTCGACGTCGGCGCGCTTCCCCTGCTTGAGGTGAGCGACCGCTGGTTGCTCGCCTCCAACCTGCAGAAGGCGATCCGCCTGGGCCTGACGGAGGTCGCGCTGGCAACGGCGGTGAAGTTGCTCCAGGTCGACGAATCATATCTCTGGCGGCGGCTTCCCGTGGTCGCCTACGAGGATGTGGGCGCGGGAAGCCATGAGCGCTGCCTCGAAGTGCTGCAGCTGTTCCGCCGCACCGCGCTCCATCGGCGCTTCGGCAGCATGCGCGTCGCCGGCTACCTCGTCCGCCGGCTCTGCGATGCCCCCAAGAGCCGCGCGCTCTGCGACGCCATCGCGGCGCTCGAGTTCTCGCCCGAGCTGTCGAGACTCGAGCAGCAGGTGTCGGTGCTTGACGACGCCCAGTTGCTTGAGGCCATCGCGGCGCCCACCGCCGACGTGGTCCATCGCGTGGCCTGCCTGCGACAGATTTGCGGGTACCGTCGTTTCTGCGGCGGCGCCTGGCACACGGTCGCCGGACCGCGTCGCGACCTGATGGGGGCGGTCTGCGATCGGATGCAGCTTTCCCCAAACGAGCACGCGTTGTACATCTGCGGCAACGGCGTGACCGACTCGTTGAACGTCCCTGTGCCCGTCATTGCCGAGCTCGTGCGCGCACAGCGCCCGGTGCATCGCGCGATGGCGACCGGCTTCGAGGGGCGGCATGGGATCCTGTATGCGGCGCTGGACCGGCATACGCGGGTGGGCAAGCGCTGCTTTGCCGCGCTGCTCGCCGAGTCGGTCGCGTTGTGCCGCTTCTTCCGCGACCACCCCGGCACCGATCCGGTCGCCGCCCTCGGCTGCGCCGCGTTCGTCAGCGAAGGCGCCCGGCTCGACCGCGAGCTGATGTTCGATGGCCGCGAAACATTGCGTCGGCGATTCGAACAGGCGTTCTTTGCCAGTGTCGGCCTGCAGCCGGACGCGGCCGCCGAGCTGACCGCGTTGTTGCGCGACGCGCGGGATGCGCTGAACGCGCTGCGGGCGCAGGCGCTGGCATGACCCGGCTCGTCGCCCGCGCTTTACTAGCGATAACACCCACTTATCGCTACCTAACCAGGGCACTAGTACAACGCCAGTCATGTCCCAGAACGCCAGGCCGCCGGCCCACCCCGCCAGCCCAACCATGAAAGGAGCGACAGAATGGAGCACCGCATCGAGGTTGAATCGACCAGCCGCTGGGACGACGTCCAGTACGAGACGGTGATCCCGAAGTGCCTGTCATGTATCCATTGGCGCGCGGATACCTTGGCGTGCGCGTCGTACCCGCAAGGCGTGCCGCGAGAGATCCTGCTGAATGTCGTGACCCATTTCCTGTACCGTCGCGCAGAAAAGGGACCCTCACGTGGAACTCGCTGAACTCCTGCCATGCGGCCGATATCCTGCAGCACCCGCTGCCCTGGTCAAAGAATGGCCCGCCGATACTCTGCCGGACACCGTTGGCTCCTATGTCGCCGCCGCCATCTCAGACAATACCCGCAGAGCGTACAGGGGCGATCTCACGGACTTCCTCCACTGGGGCGGCACCATCCCCTGCACGCCAACGATCCTCGCCGCGTACCTCGTGGACCGCGCACCGACCCTCTCCCCGCATACGATCGCCCGCAGGCTCGTCGGCATCAGCCGGGCCCATCTAAGCCAGGGATTCGCTGATCCCGCCCGGAGCGACCTGGTCCGCACCGTGCTGCGTGGTATCCGGCGCCAACATGGCGGCCCCCAGCGCCAGGCCGCGCCGCTGTTGACGGACGAGATGATCACGCTGCTCCCCGTCGGCACCGATCTCAGGAGCCAGCGGGATCGCGCGCTGATCCTCACGGGCTTTGCGGCCGCGCTGCGCCGGTCGGAACTGGTGGCACTGGACGTGCGCGACCTCGCCTTTGTCGACCAAGGCATGGTGCTGACGCTACGCCGAAGCAAGACCGATCAAGCGGGAGTGGGCCGAAAAATCGGCGTGCCATTCGGGCGACCCCGCGCCTGTCCGGTGACGGAAGTCGCCAAATGGCTCGAGCACTCGCACCTGCATGACGGCGCGGTGTTTCGCGCAATCGACAAGAGTGGCGTACTACGCGGCGACCGCCTGACCGCCCAGTCGGTGACCCTCGTCGTCAAGGCGCGCGCCCGGGCCGCAGGACTCGATCCGTCCGCGTTGTCTGCGCACAGCCTGCGTGCGGGCCTCGCCACCAGTGCCGCGCGGGCCGGCATCCCGTCTTACAAGATCCAGCAACAGACCGGGCATCGCTCGCTCGAGATGCTCGCGCGGTACATCCGCGATGCCAACCTGTTCGAACACAACGCGGCTAGCGTGCTGTAAGCGGAACGCCCTGCCGCAAGGAAAGCAGTACTGGTGGTTGCAATCAATTGCAATCGGGCGCCCTGCCGACATGGGTAGTCACCACGCAATCCGTAAAACGGGCATTACTGGCCGACTTATTTGGCAGCGCGCGATTTAATTTGCCCCGCAAGCCTCGCGCCAGTCTGCGATGCCTTTGCTGGGGTAGCGAGCTCGCATTCCCAGGCTACAAAGACCCTCCACCCCTGCACCTCTAGCTGGGCGACAACTCTTGTGTCCCGCGCAACATTCCTTTGGAATTTTTCAATCCAAAAGGACGTATTGCTCTTCGGCAGCGTCGCGATACTGCATCCGGCATGCCTGTGCCAAAAGCAGCCGTGGACAAAGACAACTGCCTTGTAGCGAGGGAAAACAAGATCCGGCTTGCCGGGAAGACCTGCACCATGCAAGCGGTAACGCAGCCCAAGCCCGTGTAACACCCGACGTAGTGCAAGCTCGGGCTGGGTATCCTTGCCACGAATCCGGGACATTCGTTCAGAGCGCTCGCTTGGCGAGAGGAAGTCAACCATGACACGCGCCCCTACGCGGATTGCCGTGAGTCTCTGTCAAGCTCATAGAAGGGGAGACCTCTAATTACTTCGCCAGAGACATCGAATGATTTGTAGAGACAGTGATGGTTGCGCAGAGTCTTTACTCTTTCGGACAACTCCCCCAGATCTGATGTGAAGCCAAGCGCGCCCAATTCGGCCGGAGTGACGTTGGGGACCTTATGGATGAACCAAGTCAACAACGGTTCTCGATAGTCCGTAGTACTTGCCTTGAAGTGCCTAAGGTACTGCGACGCTAGAATCACGCCGGTTCCGAATTCACGTCCTTGAAGCAGGAGCTTGCGTAACACGTCAAACTCGTAGCGCATAATGTTATCCGCCTCGTCGACAAGCAAATACGAGTCAATCACGCGCAGCTGCGGATCATTTCCAATGAATGGGCGCTTTGGTGTTCTAAGCATATTCTCATAGAACATATTCAACATGATGGCCACCAGCATATTCTTGCTGCGGTCATCCTGCCCCATCGCATCGAGCGACACTACTACCACGCCGTCGAGGAATTCGTCGAACGGCTTCGTCTTGGTCGGATCACGCTCAAAGACGGCCATGTCCACCAAATCGTCGATAATCGCCATTGGAGAGTCAGACTTCCCGCCCAGTAGCTCCCGGTACTCAGCATGAATATCGTAGATGGTCGGCTGACCACCTCGTATGGAGCTTGCTTCATAGGCGTTCCGGACGGCCCCTTTGAGCTTGTCACGTTGCACCGGCCCGATACCGGCATACACCTTATCGAGGACATCGGCGAAGAAGCGAAATCTGTCGAGCCAGGGGGCCACAGACTCCCCCATTGACGATGTGTCAAATAGGTTAAGCGGCAAGTGTACAGGCCGGACAATACGTGCACCGGTTGCCTCGATGAATTCTGGATTACTGTAGTCCCGCTTGTAGTCGAATATCAGGAATCGTGGCTTGATATTGCGATTTTCGCTGCTCGCGGAAGTGATTTGGTATATCAGCGACTTCAGCAATTGAGTCTTGCCGGTGCCGAGATCGCCGACAACGCCAATATTGAGCTGGTTAAGCCGCGTATCCGAGATATTCAGTGAAATCGGGCGAGGCTCGAATCCGTCGACGGTCTTGCCGACGGAAAGAATGATGCCACTACAGCTTGCGTCTTCCGCTACTTCAGTCGTTGCTTGTTGAGAGGCTGCACTAGTACCTTGGGCGTTCATTTCGCGACGCGCGGCATCGGGTACGGCGAGAGAATCCGCCGTACTCGCCTCGATGTTCGAGCTACCCTCGTATGCGGGCGGAGAGACGCAAGCGGCGTCCTCGGTGTCCAGCCTGATTGTGCCTGCGGATGAGGGGAGGAGCCGCCAATCGCCGACCTTGGAGCGGACAGCATCGTAGAATTCCTGAGCATCGTCACCGATGATTCGCCCTGCGTCACCGGGAGAAACAAATATGCTCTCGCAAAAGCCATCGTCGTCACGGTCGTGCGCGTCGCTGAGTGACGACCCATCTGCGACTATGAGCCGCCCGCTGGGATCTACGGTAATCACGGGTGCTGGGCCCAATATTGCGCCAGCGATACGCTCGTGGTAGCCGGCCCACCGCGGGGCCTGCGCTTTGACGAGTTCGTGCTGGCTGTATACGCGCAAACCGAACCCAATCATCGACAACAAAAGATGTTGGTACGCGAGCTTCCAGACCAATGACATCGAGGCTCGCTCTTCCATTGCGGTGAGGAGTGTCGATAATGCTCGGGCTTGCGCGAGTGCGTCCTTGGCCTCATTGGGACTGAGTACAGTGGATCGCTGCCTGCATTTGACCTCGATTGGGGTTAGGTGAATGCGAACATTGTTCTCGCTGACACGAAGTCCAGCGACCAATAGGTCCGGGCGTGACATCGAGGCTTCCCTACGCTCCTTGCCCAGCGATCGAGCGATGTCCGAGAGGTAGCCACGAAAGGGGTCGACAGGAATTATGATCGCAATACAGGCATCTTCGGGTGAGCCGGACAGCACCGGTAATATGCTCTCCAAATTGCCTGTCGTACGGAACTGGTCCTGCAGCAGTCTGACCGCCAGGAACAATCCGAGGTCTCCAGTGGCTCCAGTGTCGTCGCCAGAAAGGCCACGCACCGTTGGAATCCCCCGCCTGGCAACCTCGAGTAGGATTTGCTCGACTTGGCCGTCGCTAAGCGCCCTATCGCGTCGCAAAGGTTGGAGAACCCTGCTCAAGGCATCGCGATCGGCATCCCTCACTTGAGATAGCAAATAGTAGCCACTCGTATCGCCAGCGCGATGGGAATATGACGGCAAATCGTAGTCCCACAGATAAGTGCCCTTGATCCATCCCCCCAAAAAGCAGGCTGGGTCGATCGCGGAGGACGAAACTGCGACGAAATCGGCCTTCTGCTCCTCGAGCATGCCGGATACGGCATGCACGTTGGGCGCAAATTGTAGGCCGGTCGATTCGCCATACCCCCCTTCCAGAACGCTTATGCAATTGGCAACCTTGTCAGCGAAAACTTCGCCCGACGGGGGCATGGGCCGCGCTTGCCGCGACTCGCTGAGAAATGTGCCATGCAACTGGCGCCTGACTCTATGTCGGATCAGGCCGCCGGTCCCCAGCGGAGAGCGTACCCCAACGACGCTGTATTCCGGCTGTGCCGAGTCGAGCTGGGCAATAATGCCGAGATCGGGCTTTGTGTCTGGTGGTTGGTCGTCGAACCAGCGGACATTATTAGCCGTGTCTTCGGACAGGCTTGCGATCGCGGCCTGATCCGGGCGTGAACTCTCGGGCCTCACATCGAAGATCTCGAGCACGCGCGTGCCTACGCTTTCTCTCTGCGACGCGTTTTCTCCGTTGCCGAATCGCTTGGCACACCATACTGCAAGCCCCTCGTTGCAGGCATCGGTAGGGGCACCACCGCTGGACACCACCAGACTCACAATTGGCTTCGCGGATAGAAGGTCCGAAACGTCTTCGAGTGCTCGGGCCACTTGTGCAGGGCTAAAACCACTCGAGATGCCGCCCACAACCAGCCCAAATGTACCGTCGAATGGGGCTTGGCTTGACTTTTCGGCGATCTGCCCGAGGCGCAATCCATTCCAAAGCACCGACCAATAGTCGGAGCTGCATTCGACGGAGAGGAAAGGAGTCTGGTCTATGCCAGAGGGTCCCCCCGGAGCCTGAAGTGACATTACCAACAAGTCAGGAATGCAGTCCGGATCCAGGATGCTGGCGGCGGGGCAAGGGTGCGGAGTGCTGCCTTCGGCCGACTCGTATAGAACTTGTTGCGCAAGGCAGTGCCAAGCCAATCGCAAGGGGTGCAAAGGGGAAAGCAAGATAGCATCGGGAACCCGCGCAAGCGTACGACCATCTGCTTCCCGCGGGCACACCGCGACGACATCGACCCAGCACGCGACATCGCGGTCGGCGGCGAGCCATGCCGTGTACGATTCAAGATATTTCTCGACCAAGCTGCGGAAGTCAGGTTCTTGTGCCATCCATTTCCCAAGGGGCGCGGATTCGACAAGACCTGCGAAATCGCTAGTCGCCCTTATTCGCTTGGCGATTTCCTTCCGGGCTTCTACAAATCCCTGCGGGGGCACGAATTGCGAGGCTATGGGCCGCGGATCGTGCAGGAACCGAGCGTCCGAAAGGACTGGACCAACAGATCCACTCCAGTCCGGCGACATCCACTTGGTTACGTAGTCGTCAGATAGCACCATCGGAACGAAGGACTTGTCGACGTTTTGCTCGTCGAGTATCCATGCCTGGATACTCGACGAACGAGCATGACGATCAACCTGTACGACGGCCTTCGTATCAAACCTCTCGAGATGACGCCGATTGGCCTTGATTAGACGCTCGAACTCGCTCCGGCACCCCTCTTCCTTGGTTTCCTCACAGGTAATGTAGACCTTACATGTTTCGATCCCATCACGTCCCGGTGGCCGGAAAGAAATCTCAAGTTGATACTTTCCTTCTGCCTCTATCTCAATCTGGTATTCCCCCTCCCTCGATTGATGCAACTGGAGTACTTGACGTGGATCCGCGGATTGTTCGGTTGCGTCATCGGGCACACCCTCGGCCTTCGTAATGGTGGCATCCGGTGAGACAAGAAGCATCAGCTCGTGGCGCCCCGAGCCAGGAAGAGAAAGCGCAGTTTCCCAATCTGCTCTGGCGCCGCCCCTCTTCGGCTTTTTGGGTGGGGATAGCTTGGTTGCCATCCGAGCCGTGACGAGAATGCCCGGGAGCCAGGCAGCAAGCGAAATGACTCTGCAGGTGGCGGCCTTGCCGCTATTTGCGGTCGCCTTGTAGCTGATTGGGGACCGCTGCGCG
Source organism: Burkholderia sp. Tr-862 (assembly GCF_011753085.1). Classification (NCBI taxonomy): domain Bacteria; kingdom Pseudomonadati; phylum Pseudomonadota; class Betaproteobacteria; order Burkholderiales; family Burkholderiaceae; genus Burkholderia; species Burkholderia sp. Tr-862. The sequence goes on along the minus strand of NZ_VWWG01000052.1, from coordinate 15,015 downwards.
ACTACCGGCGGTATATCGTGGTGTGTTACCTCACCCGCGACATGGATCGGAATTCCGGCCTTGCCGTGAGATCCGCCCGAAAGTAGCACCTCGACGGTCTCACCATTCGGTATAGATCCAGTGGATATGCAGAGCTCGACCCCGGTACGAACGATCGCCGGCATCCCACGAACAATAGGGAGGATGGGATTGGTGCAGCGAATCGTGAGGTCTTCCACCGACCCATCAGGATCCTCCGCCAAAAGCTCAGCCCAGCATTCGCTCGTCAGCACCCGCCACCATTGGGGGGGCGGGGCCAACTCGAAGGTATCCGATGGCAAGTAGAAGGCCGGAGTTGCACGTCCGAAGGCAGTGGGTACCTCGCACGCTCCCTGTACGTGGCTTAGAAAGGCGAATAGCGCGTGCCTGATCGACTCGCTCGTGGCCGCGGCAACCAACCGATCGATGCTTGTCTTAAATCCATCGGCCAACTCATCGGCAACCTTTTCGAGTATGCCTACCTGCGACTTAGCGTCAATGCCGCCGCTCGGCATCGGAGGCGTACCGCACGCGAGCGCCAATGCCGAACCTGATGGCAATCCGAGCGCATTGCCCCCGATCGAGTAGAGGCGCGACAGTAGCCGCCAGACGGCCACCCGGCAGCCCTCGCTGGGGTCAACTTCATCGACTGCAGCAGCAGCCTGCTTGACGATTAGCTTTGCTTCCGCAAGCGATTCTGCGCTTACATGCGCATCCTCCAATCCTCGCATTACAAGTAGCTGGACAAATTCATCCTCCCACCACTCTTCGAATGTCGCATGACCGGTATTGCTCGAGGCACTTAGTCCGAATTCCTCGGTAGTCGAGGCCACCGACCTGTTGTTATGCTGCCCAGGTGGCATGAGTGCAACAAAGCTGGCGATGTTGGGGTCGTTGCGGATGTGCAGGAGGTGGCTCTCGTTGCACTTGCCCGACTCACCGATGCCGGGATTGGAACCGAACGAATTGCTCTGCGGGAGCTGCAGCAACACCGGCAGGGTGACTTCGACAGCGTCCTGACCATGTACTATCTTTATGCCCCCATCGATGACAAGTTCGTTGAAGACCTGTTCAAGGAGATCGAGTGGCGGGCCATGGAAGATAAAGCGCGACTCGAGCCTATCGGCAGGCTGCTGCAGCGCAGCGTCCTGAACCTTGCGTCGGACAATGTTGCCGAGGAAATGTACGAGGCGATTCATTCAGTTATGCCCGTTGCTTGATTGGCTAGAAAGGGAGGCAGCAACAACATTCCACTCTCAGCGTCCGGGCTATCCAGCACGAGACCAAGCATCCTAAGCTGGTGGCCCAGATCGTTTTCGGAGATGTCGTGGCGATCGACAACGATGCCATACGCTGCAAGATGTTGGCCCAGTCGGTGGATCGAGCGCGGCCCGCCCATGCCGGCAAGAGCGCAGTGGACGAGCGCGAGCACAGCGACAGGCCCAAGCGACACGATCCAGGGACTAGATGAGCTATTACCTCGCTTTTTGAGCACGTACCCTTGGTCATATCCTCTAAGTAATTGGATCGCTGGCAGGCGTTGACCAAGTACGTGTCGCGCAAACTCGTGCATGTTGGCACCAATGCCTTTGCTACAGTTCAACGCGCGAGCCTCCTGTTCGCGAATTTCAGCCAGCACGGCCTGGGTGCCTGCTCGCTCCAAATCCAGTTGGTTGTCCCGGATGTGTTGGCATAGCTTGGCGACGTCGTGGCTCGACGAGATAGCTCCGACATACGGAGCATCGATGTCCTGCAGCGACCAGAGAACTGTATTGATGCCCAGACGCGCCGTCAGGTAGGCGGAGACTTTGTCCTTGAATCCATTCAGCGCTTTCCCGCCGTATGCCATATATACGGGATTGTTCGGGAACATCGCCGCTCGAGTGGCATCGCACCCACTCGGCCCCTTCCCAGCAAGCGCTTCGGATAGGCAACGCCACATTCGCGCCTGCACATCACATAGCCAAGTAACGTGTGACACGGCGGCCAGGCGAAGGACCGCCTCCAACAGGCTGATCCACTGCCGGCGAGTCATCGCAGGCTTGGCGCGAATGAGCGCGCGCAAATCTTTCGTGAATTGCCTCGCAGGCATGAATTTCACACCATCAAAGTCGTCGCATTCAAGGTTGGCGACCTCAGAGCTAGGTATCGGAGCAAATTGCCAACTTGGATGATGAACCCAAGCCCCAGTTTCCTGCTCGAGCCAGCGGGCGAAGACATCATCCTGATCGCTAACGCTGAGCGCGGAAAATAGGTCTTCCCAGAGGGCTAGAGCGGAATCGGGGTCCTTGGATCCAAGCCAAATCATTCGCCGGATCAACTTACCGGGTACCCACGGATTTCCTTTTAGGCGAGCAGACCCTGAAAAAAACGCGAGAGATGGAACCAGCGGAGTCACTTGCAGGAAGCGCTTGGCTGATTGATTCGGTAGTTTCGGGCTTTCGAGTACCCCATGCAGAACCGCGTTCCAGGCATCTACTCCTAACGTTGCACCACTCGGTGCACTCGATGGCTTGCCTCGAAGCCGTTGTATCGCCCTTTCGACGTCGCGCCCGGCTAGAGGGACGTCACTCTCGCGGACAGATTCGAAGCCAATTGTGCGATAGAGCGACGCCAATAACACCTCGGAATTCGCATATTCCGGGGCTGGATTTATGGCGAGTGCGGATTCTCTGTACGCCTGATGGGAGCCTCTCCAAGGTTCTTGCTTAAAATCCGCCAACGTCATGCTCGCCCCTCCCCTTGAGCTGCGATAAAGCGGCCGTCCCAGTAGGTCTCGATCTCAGTTCCGTCCGCCCCGATCCTGATTTTCGCTTCCGTAATTAGTTCCTGATCGCGCACTATCGGTCCGGACAATCTCGCCCTTGTCGTATCAAGCAACGCGACGACGGCACTGGGCAGGGACGCCGGAGAAAGTCCGCGTTCCATTTCTTTCACCGCCTTGAAAAGGTCGTATGTCAACGCAACAGGCTGTCGAGATTGACCGCGACCAACCTCGAGGAAACAAATGGGAGAGCGCGGTCGGCCGTCCGTGGGAAGACGAAGCATGTCAACCTTCCGGGCTGGCACCACAAGGATTGCTTGTCTTTGTTGCGGCGGGATAGGTTGCCCGAAAGTGGTCGTCAGGGAAACCTCAAAATACTGACCGTGGTTCAGTAGGTTTTTAACCTGCTTGGCTGCCTCGAAGAGCCGCTTGCCGGTGCCGTCTTCCTCCACCACTTGTTGGTAAGCCTTCAGTATTTTGAGATCTGCCACCACTGCCGAACGTATGCAGACACTACGTCGCACGAGCCGACATGCGAAATCGCGAAGAATGCGTTGCAGACGGCTTGCCGCGGCAGGATTTCTACGACGAACGGACGGCGCTGAAAGGATCTCGTCTGCCGCGCCTAGCCGTCGTAGCAACTCGAGCTCGGTAGTCGCCAGAACCTGATGCTTGCGGATGAACTCGATGCCACCGGCGACTGATCGACTGAACCTCGTGTCCAGTTCACCGAGGAGCACCTTGCTTCGGGCACTGACAGCAACCTCGATGTCTGGGCTAGCCATGGCCGGGTCCAGCAAATCAACAAGGCTTTCGAGCAAAGATCCGATCGTTGCCGGCAGATACGTGCCCTTGCGCTCCTGTAGGAAGTGCTGAAGCCCAAGTAAGGTGCGTGTTTCGGTTGTTCCCTTGTCAAGCCCAAGATCCTTGATTCCCTCTCGTAACGTGCTGCCAGCCTGCGGATCCCAGCGATGGAAAAGCGCATGTTGGTAGCTAGACGTCGCGAGATGGAATATGGCGGCCAATTGCTGCCGGTTCGGATCTCGTGCCTGTTGCCCGGCCTTGTCCAGCTCGGACAAGCGCATTGCCGTTCTGCACGGATCACCGTGCGATTCATGTCCGGAAGGCCGGTTGCCGGCAAGCATGTAGGAAATTAGGGTGAACAAGTCCCGGAAGCTCCAGCGCTTGCCGCTGGCGAGTTCGTACCATCGAAGGATTTGCAACAACGACGATCGTGTCTCATTGCGGGATAGGAGGGATTGGCTGTGGCAGAACGGGCAGCTATCGCCGGCGGGACATTTACCTTGTTCTTCCCAATGTGCTGGATCCGTCGCATATTCAAGCAGGACTGAGCCAGGGGAGGGGGAACCATCTCCTGGGCTGACCAGCAGAGATTCGGCATCCATTGGCCAGACGGCAATGTCGGGAAATCCATCAAGTGGCCAGCAGGATGGGGCGTACGCTGAAAGGCTGACAGACTTGGTAACGGCTTCCAGTAGGTCGCAGGCCTTGCCATGATTGTCGTCTAGGGCGCGGATCAAAGCGTCGTCAAGGACGCCGCGATTGACGCAACACAAATAATGCTCACTAGGCGGGCCGTCCATTAACCCGAGCAGTTCCTCAATCAGCAGATCTGGGGCGCCACGCCCTTCATGCCCTGCCGTTGCAGACGCGTCTTGAACGATGGACAGTTCAAGCGTGCGTGGAGAGCAAGCCAGTCTGCCCGCGTCGACCCTAATTACTCTAGGAACGGCTTGCCCGATCGGTGGGTGGAACGACCTTGATAGCGTGTCAAGAAGGCGTCCCTCGGCGGCCAATCCCCTGTCTAGGCAATTGATTGTATGTTCGATTGCCTCCGTCTTGCCATTTCCAGGCCCACCCACGAGCAAAAGAATTCGGGGTGTGCCTGAAATTCCTAGCGCAATATTCTCTGCCCAGAGTTCAAGCCGGGTTATCAGGCTGGTTTTCAGCAATTGCTTGCTGGGCCGACCGCTGTGGGGATCAAAGAGACGCTTGACTCCTCCAGAGCGGTGGCCGGCCCATTCGATAAGATCCTTCGGAAAGTTGGGGGCTTGATGTGAAGAGTTTTCCATGATGCCGACCTTCCCTATGCGGCTGCAGCGATGAGCTGGCGTTGGCTCACTAGGCGGTTTCGTTTGTCCGCCTTCTCAAGTTCGATGAGCATCGAGACGGCAGCGAGACCGATGGCCTCCGCAAGCAATGGCGGAACAGCATTGCCTACCTGGGTATAGCGCGGACACTCTTTGGTACGCCGTTCACCGCCGGTCGTAAACTTGCCGCGAAATCGAAACCAATCCGGGAAACTTTGTAGACGAGCACTCTCTCTCACGGTAAGGATCCGCGGCTCGGAATAGTGAAGGATATCGTCTGGTAGCGTTGTGATCGTAGGTGCCGGCTCCCAGGCCGACATAGGGTAGATTCGGTGCTTTTTGAGACCGAATCTCGCACGGCTTTCATCATTCATCCTGACGCCCTGAGCGCATTCATTGATTATTTTCTCGAAGCGCTGCCTGACTTCGTTACCGTGGCGGGCCAGACGCATGCTGTCCATAGCATCGTTTCGGCAATGCTTGTGCATCAAACGCTGGTAAGGACTTGTCGGACCAAGGTAGTGGACTTCCTCAAATCCCTTTGGGGAGAGCGGGTCGGTGCAAGGCTTGGTGACGGATCGATTGACCAGGAGATCCGATATAGCGTCCTGTGTGGTGACCATCTTCGTTTTTGGCAAACCATGCTTGGCGAGCAATTCGAGCCGCTTCGACTCGAGCAGTTCGAACGCGCGCAGGACTCCGCCAGTCAGCTTGGAAGCGAGGTCCTTCCGTAACCCGATGACAATTAACCGGGACCGGCGTTGCGGTACGCCAAAGCGCGATGCATCCACGATCTCGCCATGAACCTGATAGCCAATGGTCTCGAGACTCCGCTTGAGCTTTTCATAATATGACTCTGATGGCTGCTCACGGGCGTCGTCGCCCGTCTTTGTCGTGTGCGCCACTTTCATTCCTGGTACGTTCTCGAGCACCAGAATTGACGGTTGAACAGCATCCACGACCTGAACGTATTTTTCGAAGAGCAGGTTTCGTGGGTCTGCCTCATCTCGCCGACCTGCAAAGCTAAACCCTTGGCATGGAGGTCCTCCCGCCAGGAGTTGGATTTGACCTCGCAACTGACTGAGATCTTGATGGTGCATTTCCAACAGGTCGTCAATGCCCCAAGCTTGTTTCGTAAGCCAGGCCGGCCACGCAAATTTCGCGACCGGTACTTCCCGGTCACTTAGAAAATTGTCTGAGAACGTTTCGAACGCCATGGGATCGCGCTCGACGGCGAACACGCCCTGAAGCCCGGCCATGGACAGCCCTAGTGAAAGGCCGCCACAGCCTGAAAAGAGGTCAACGAACTTGAATTTGGGCATGGTTGAAATTATTTTCCTGGCAACAGAAGTAGCGAGTCTGGACAGGCATTTGTCCAGATTCCGACTTGGAGGGTGTTCTCAGCAGCCAGCACGTCGTGCTGGCTAGCCTACCGTTCCTGATCTCATTGCGCCAGGGCCATGAGCATTCAATCGGACATCTCCAAGGCCCCCATAGGGCTTTCGGCTACAGCATGACCGTTTCGCCGCTTTGCTCGGCCACTGCAACTGACATGAGCGCTGTCTCGGAAGCAGGGGGTGCGCTGACTGGTTCGGCCACACACGCACGCGCCACTCGCAAGGGCTTGTCCTGCCTCCTGGCGAAGTCACGGGAATGCCCGATCAACTGACGCCCGACTCCCGAATGCAGAAACTCCCTCGGCGCCAATTCTCGGGCCTAGGAAGAGAGCGACCGTGCAGGTGAATGGGTCCAGCAACGTATGCGTGTCAGGGACTCAGAGAGCGAGAATTATATGTGCGTTTATGACACTCAAAGGCATGCAATTTACCGCCACCCCGGCTGAGGTGTCAGTGCTGCAAGCATCGGCACAAAGCGTGCGGGGGCACGCATAGCGACACCTCGACTACTAACCCTGGACCGAAAGATGAATTATGTGCGCCCCTTGCTTCAACCGATCAAGGTAGTCCGCCCACAGCTGCATCATCATCCGGCGTTCCTTGAGGAATTTCGTTCGGTTGTAGGCGGTGCCGAGGTTGTCGGGCACCCGGTGGGCCAGTTGGTGCTCGATCACCTCAGGTTTAACATGCAATTCTTCGTGAAGGATGGTGCGTGCCATTGCCCGAAAGCCGTGGCCCGTGATTTCAGTCTTGGTGTCGTACCCCATACGCCGCAGCGCGGCATTGATCGCCGCCCCACTCATCGGCTTGCGGGGATCGCGACCAGGAAAAACATGTTGCCGCTGCCCCGTCAGGGCCTGCAGTTCGCGCAGGATGGCCAACGCCTGGGCGGGCAGCGGGACGAGGTGTTCCGTCTTGGTCTTGGTCACGAGGTAGCGCCATTCGGCTTTGTCGAGGTTAAACCCCGACCATTCCGCCGTGCGCAGTTCGCCGGGCCTGACAAACAGCACCGGGGCCAACATTAACGCGCATTTGACGATGAAGGTCCCCTGGAACCCGTCGATTGCACGCAGCAATTCGCCAACCTGAGTGGGATCGATGATGGCGGCATAGTGTTCGTGCTTGAGTGGCGGGAGCGCGCCTCGTAGGTCGCCGGAAGGATCGCGTTCGGCACGGCCCGTCGCCACGGCATACCGGAATACTTGCCCGCAATTTTGCAGTGCCCGGTGAGCCGTGTCATGTGCGCCGCGCTCCTCGATGCGACGCACCACGGTCAACAATTCGGGCGCGGCAATGTCGGCAATGGCGTGTCCACCGAGCCAGGGGAAGACATCCCGTTCTAGCCGCTGAATGATCTTGTCGGCGTGGCTGGTGGCCCAACCAGAAGCGTATTTCGCGAACCACTCGCGAGCGATCACTTCGAACGAGTTGGCAGCCCGTTCCTGACTCGCTGCCTTTTTCGCTTTCTTGGCTTCCCCCGGATCCACACCGTTTGCCAAGAGCTTCCTGGCGGCATCCCGCCGCTCCCGCGCATCTTTCAATCCGATATCCGGGTAGACGCCCAAGGAGATGCGCTTTTCCTTTCCGCCGAAGCGGTACTTCAGGCGCCACCACTTGCCGCCCGCGGTCGAGATTTCCAGATACAGGCCGCCACCATCGAACAGGCGGATCGGCTTCTCGCCGGGCTTTGCCTTCCGGATCTCAGCATCGGTAAGGGGCATGTCACGCCTCCTGGGGGCAAGTGCTTGCGGGGGCGGGTGAGTTATCCCCAACGTTGCCCCCACTCGCCAGTGGATTCAAACGGTCTCCATTGGATATTATAGGCAAGAAAAAACCCCGCGAGCCTTACTGGCTGCGGGGTTTGCGGATACATCAGGATTCGTCTAGATAATCTATTGGTGGAGCGGAGGAGGATCGAACTCCCGACCTTCGCATTGCGAACGCGACGCTCTCCCAGCTGAGCTACCGCCCCAACAGACAACCATCATACACATGCATTTCCGCGCTTGGCAATAGGGCTTGCCTCACCCCCGACGCGTCACTTCGACGGTCCACCGGCCAGCACCCATTCGACCACGGAACGCAGATCCGCGTCGCTCAGGCGCGGGTGCGCCGGCATCGGAATCGCGCCCCAGACGCCGGAACCGCCATCCTTCACCTTCTTCGACAGCTTCGCAACGGCCTGCGGATCGGACTTGTAGCGCGCGGCGATGTCCTTGAACGACGGGCCGACGAGCTTGCGGTCCACCGCGTGGCAGCCCATGCACGCATTGCTGCGCGCGACCTTCAGGCCGTCGCCGACGTCCGCGTGCGCCGCGCCGAGCGCACCGGCCGCGAGCGCCGCGGCCGCAGCGCCCTGCACGATCCATTGCCTGATCGTCATCTGCGTCGACTTCATTGCGGCGTTGCCTTCGGGTTGCCCGGATGCACGCTCGACGAATTCGAGATCGGCGCGGGCGGTTGTAGCGGGGTGGACTGGACCGATGCATCGGGCACCGCGCCGACCGTCGCGGCATCCGCGGGCGCGGCGGCGGCCTGCGCGCCGGACGCAGTGCTCGGCGACGCAGCCTGCAACGCCTGCGCGTCCTGCGGCTTGATGTACTGGAACACCTTCACGACCTTCTCGACGCCCGGCACCTGGCTCGCAGCATCCGCGCCGCGATTGCCTTCGTCGACCGTCACGAGACCCAGCAGGTAGATGTTGCCGCGCTCGCTGACGACCTTGTAGTAGTTCGCCGACAGCCCCTTCGTCGCGATCAGCTCGGACTTCACGCGCCCTTCGAGGTACGAGTCGTTCGCGCGCGACGACAGCGACGACGCCGGCTCGACCGACAGCTCGTTGACGATCGCGCTCACGTTGTTGATGCCGCGCACGATTTCCTCGGCGCGCTGCTTCGATGCGTCATTCGGCACTTCACCCGTCAGCAGCACGCGGCGGTTGAACACCGTGACGTTCACGTGCGACTGGTCCGGCAGCCCGTTGTTGATCTGCGTGAGCGACTTGACCTGGATCTCGCGATCCTCGGTCTGCGCGCCGAGCGTACGGCGATCGGTCGCGATCAGCGCGCCGCCGCCGGCCGCCGCACCGAGCACGCCGAGCACGCAGCCCTGCAGCGACATCGCGAGGCCCGCCGTCAGCGCGGCGAGCAACGTGGTTCTGACGAGCGTCTGTTTGACGCGGCTTTGATTCATCGACGGCTCTCCTTCGTTCAATCCTCACCCAGCAGCATCGCGTCGATGCCGTCGCACAGGCAGTGGATGGTCAGCAGATGGACTTCGTGGACGTGCGCCGCACGCGAGGCGGGCACGCTGATTGGAATATCGGTATCGGACAGCGCGGCCGCGACGGCGTGGCCGTCACCGCCCGTCAGCGCGACGACGGTCATCTCGCGCTCGTGCGCCTCGTCGATCGCGGCCAGCACGCGCGGCGACGCGCCGCTCGCGTCGAGCACCAGCAGGATGTCGCCGGTCTGCCCGAGCACGCGCACCTGCTGCGCGAACAGCTGATCGGCAGCGGCTGCCCCGGTGAGGCCGCCCTGCGACGCATCGGTGGCCAACGCGATCGCGGGCAGGCCCGGACGCTCGCGCTCGAAGCCGCCGACGAGCGACACGGCGAGGTAGTGCGCGGCGGCGGCCGACAGGCCGTCACCGCATGCAACGATCTTGTTGCCATTCGCCAGCGCGGCGAACATCGCATCGACCGCGGCTGCGATCGGCAGCGACAGCGCATCGGCCGCTTCGGCGTGAAGCGCGGCACTGTCGCGAAAATGTTGCTGAATACGTTCGACTGACATCGATTCCTGGTGAACTGGGCGCGTGGCACGCAGCACGCAACGTCATGGGTGCGGCGAGTTTACCGCACTCCGGCACCGTCTCCAGCGGTATGGCAAGAACTCTTTACATCTCGTCACAGCTCGCGGCTACACATCGTCGGTACGAAATGCGTCACGCAGCCACTCGAGCCGGCCGGCCTCGAACGCGACGACGTCGAAACGGCACGCGGCACCCGCGCCGTGCCGCACCCAGAAATAGAGCGCGGCCGCGACCAGACGCCGCCGCTTGCGCCAGCCGACGCTCGCGGCCGCACCACCGTGCCGACTGCTGCGCCGCGCGCGCACCTCGACGAACACGAGCGTGCCGTCGGGCGTGCGCATCACGAGATCGAGCTCGCCGCCGCGCATCGTCACGTTGGCCGCGACGAACGCGAGACCGCGGCGTTCAAGGAACTGCCGCGCGCGCTGCTCGAACGTCGCGCCGACCGATCTGGATCCCGCCGCGCCGGAAAAGTTGCCGCCGCCGGGCGGCAAACCGCGCCCGCTGCCCGGCGCGGCCGGCGCCGCGTGGCACAATGCCGTCCTTGTTCCGCTTGCGCCGCGATTGCGCGCATTGCCTGCCATGACTGCCCTCCTCGAACTCGCGCAAACGCAGCACTACCCGGACGCCGCGCTCTACGTGGTCGCGACGCCGATCGGCAACACCGCCGACATCACGCTGCGCGCGCTGCACGTGCTCGGCCTCGCCGACCGCATCGCGGCCGAAGACACCCGCAACACGGGCCAGTTGCTGGCCCGCTACGGGATCTCGAAACCGCTCGTCGCCGTGCACGAGCACAACGAACGCGAAGCGGCGCTGCGCGTGATCGAACTGCTGCGCGCCGGCGAACGCGTCGCGTACGTGTCGGACGCCGGCACGCCCGGCATTTCGGACCCCGGCGCGCGGCTCGTCGACGCCGTGCGCGCGGCCGGCTTCCCGGTGATTCCGCTGCCGGGCGCGAGCGCGGCCGTGACCGCGCTGAGCGTGGCGGGCGACTGGGCCGGCGCGTTCACGTTCGCGGGCTTCCTGCCGCCGAAGGCGAAGCAGCGCGCGAACGCGCTGCAGGCGCTCGCGCGGCACCCGTACGCGCTGGTGTTCTACGAAGCGCCGCACCGGATCGCCGACACCGTCGCCGCCCTCGCCGACGCGTTCGGCCCCGCGCGCCGGCTGCTGATCGCGCGCGAACTCACCAAGCTACACGAGCAGCTGTTCCAGGGCACCCTGGCCGAAGGACAGAGCTGGCTCGACGGCGATGCGAACCGGCAGCGCGGCGAGTTCGTGCTGGTCGTCGAAGGCGCGCCGGCCGACGTCGGCGAAGCCGACGACACCGCGCACGACGCGCTGCTCAAGCTGCTGCTGGAAGAAGTACCGGTGAAAAGCGCGGCGAAACTCGCGGCCGCGCTGACGGGCGCGTCGCGCAACACGCTGTATGCGCGCGCACTCGTGCTGAAGGAAGGCTGACAGGCGAGCGCGGGCGGCTCCCGCCGCCCGACCCGCGAAAACGCAAAAGGGCTGCCTGAAGGCAGCCCTTTTTGCATGAGCGGACGAACCGCCGCGTTACTTCGACGATAGCGACGCGAGCATTTCGTCGCGTGCCTCGCGCGCTTCCTGCGGCGACAGCCCTTCGATCTTCACGCGACCCGTGCCGGAGTGCACGAGGCCGATCATCCGGGCGGCGGCATACGACAGGTCGAGCACGCGGCCACGCTTGTACGGCCCGCGATCGTTGACCTTCACGACGACCCACTTGCCGGTCGACGAGTTCGTCACCTTGATGTACGAGGACAGCGGCAGCGTGCGGTGCGCGGCGGTCAGCGCGTTCATGTTGAAGCGCTCGCCGTTCGCGGTGCGGCGGCCGTGGAAATCCCGGCCATACCACGATGCCCGGCCCGTCTGGCGGAAGTCGGACACGTCCTTGCCGTCGATCGGCTCGGCATCCGCCAGCGACGACTTCTTCGCGTCCTTGCTGTCGGCAGCCGGCATCGACGCCAGCGCGGAATCGAAACTCAGTTGCTGCTTGTCGTCGTCCGCCTTGGCGGCCGCGGCCGTCTTGCTGACCGCGTTCTTCTGGTTGGCGCTGCCGGTGGTCTGGCTGGATGGCACCGCACAGCCCGTCAGCGCAAAAAATAATGCAATGGTCCCGAATCGAGTCGGAAAACGGAAATTCATCGACGTGTCGCCTTGTGGTTCGGGCCGCACCGATACAACGCTGCTCAACAACGCGGATACACGGCCCGGACGGCAAATGCGGGCACGCCCCGCTCGGATGCGAGCAGGCGGCTAGCATGGGCGCGGCTTTCGTCTCTGCCGCAACCGTCCTGATTAGTTTTCACGTCTGGCGCAACCTGTCCCCGGCAGCCTGACCAGACCCCACATGCCGCCATCGAACATGGCTTTCACGTTCGCGCGCGTCGCGTACAGCCAACGCACAGGAACGGCGGCACAGGCCTCATCCGGCGGCGCGGCAGCAAGGCCGCAGACGGGCGCGCAGCACCCGGCCGGACAAGACGTGAGCACCGAATGCTCGGTGCTGGATACACCGCCGGACTCCCCGGCGGTCGATGCTTGACGGTGAATCCGACGCCCTCATTTAACGGGGCCGAAACACCAGCGAATTGCGTGAAATTCACGCGCAATGGGCGGCATTATACATAAATCAAAAGGTCATCTCGAAAAGGCCCCCGCCCGGACCATTGATTCTCACTATGGCGGTAAGAATCGGGATGCCCGGGGATTGCCCGCACGCGCGCGTCCGGCGCTGCACCGCAGGAGCGGCAGGCCGTGCGCGCGACCGGTACAATCGCTCCTTTTAGCCGCCGGTGCCTCCATGAAAGTCACGCTCATTCCGGTCACGCCGTTCCAGCAGAACTGCTCGCTGGTCGTCTGCGAAAAGACCGGCCGCGCCGCCGTCGTCGATCCGGGCGGCGATCTCGAACGGATCGAACAGGAGATCGCGCGGCAGAACGTGCAGGTCGAGAAGGTGCTGCTCACGCACGGCCACATCGATCACTGCGGAGGCGCGAAGGCACTCGCGACGCACTACGGCGTGCCGATCGTCGGGCCGCAGGAAGACGAGCGCTTCTGGATCGAGCAACTGCCGATGCAGAGCCAGCGCTTCGGCTTCCCGGCCGCCGAAACGTTCGAGCCGGATCACTGGCTGAACGACGGCGACACCGTGCAGGTCGGCGACGAGACGCTCGAGGTCTATCACTGCCCGGGCCACACGCCCGGCCACGTCGTGTTCTTCAGCCGCGCGCATCGCGTCGCGATCGTCGGCGACGTGCTGTTCGCCGGCTCGATCGGCCGCACCGATTTCCCGCGCGGCAACCATGCGGACCTCGTGCGCTCGATCAAGGAGAAGCTGTGGCCGCTCGGCGACGACGTCACGTTCGTGCCGGGCCACGGCCCGGTGTCGACCTTCGGCGACGAGCGCCGCACGAATCCGTTCGTGTCCGACAAGGTGTTCGGATGAACCAGACCGCCATTCCCGAAATCTACGTCAGCACCGACGTCGAGGCCGACGGCCCGATTCCCGGCCCGCACTCGATGCTGAGCTTCGCGTCGGCCGCCTATACCGAGGACAAGCAGCTGATCGCGACGTTCTCCGCGAACCTCGAGACGCTGCCCGGCGCCCAGGCCCATCCGGTGCAGGAAGCGTGGTGGAAGACCGAACCGCAAGCGTGGGCCGCGTGCCGGCGCGACCTGCAGGCGCCCGAGGCCGCGCTCGTCGCGTACGTCGAGTGGGTCGAGGCGCTGCCGGGCAAGCCGGTGTTCGTCGCGATGCCGGCTGGCTTCGATTTCACGTTCATGTTCTGGTACATGATGCGCTTCACCGGACGCTGCCCGTTCTCGTGGTCGGCGCTCGACATCAAGACGCTCGCGTTCGCGATGACGGGCCTGCCGTACCGCAAGGCGATCAAGCCGCGCTTTCCGAAGCACTGGTTCGACGATCATCCGCACACGCACGTCGCGCTCGACGACGCGATCGAGCAAGGCACGCTGTTCTGCAACATGCTCGCCGACCTGCGCCGTCAGCAGGCGGCGCTGGCGGGCCTCGCGGTGGCCGATACCGACCGGTCGGAACAGGCGGGGGCGGGACAAAATCCCACGGATCCGCGCGCAAATTAGAGAATCTCGCTCAGCGGCACGCCGCCAGATTGCCTTTCCTTTCCCGGCCCTCTAACATTGAGCATGTTGTAGCTGCCGCATGGAGGCGCAGGTGACGCTCGATTCCTTTTCGCAAAAAATCCTTCGCCTGTTGCAGCTCGACGCGCGCCGTTCCGTACAGGAAATCTCCGACCAGGTCGGCCTGTCGAGCACGCCGTGCTGGCGCCGCATCAAGGACATGGAACAGTCCGGCGTGATCCAGCGCTACACCGCGCTGCTCGATCGCGAGAAGCTCGGCCTGCACGTGTGTGCGCTCGCGCACGTGCACCTGACCCGCCACAACGAAGGCGGCGTCGAGCAGTTCGAGCGCGAAATCGCGACCTGCCCGGAAGTCACCGAGTGCTACAGCACGACGGGCGAAGCCGATTACATCCTCAAGATCGTCGCCCCCGACATCAAGGCCTACGACGTCTTCCTGCACGAACGGATTTTCAAGATCCCGGCCGTGTCGCAGGTGCGCACGAGCGTCGTGCTGCGCGAAATCAAGTTCGACACGCAGTTGCCGCTGTAACGCGCGGCCCGCGGCCGCCTGCGCCGCTCACGGCTGCGCGGGCAGCTCGCGCGTGAAACCGATCCGGCGCGCGCCGAACTGGCGCTTGAGCGCGTCGACATCGAGCCGGCCGGCCAGCGCCGCGTCGGTATCGCCCGCGGCGGCGTCCAGCGTCACGTCGATCTCGAGCCCCGTACTCAGGTAGTGCAGGTTGATCGCGGCCGGACGCAGCCCGCGCAACCTGCACTACCTGAA